>CABVBB010000009.1 GCA_902496505.1 uncultured Peptococcaceae bacterium | reverse complement strand
TTGTTCGTCCCAAATTTTTATCTTTATGCGCCTTAAATCGGCTGTGAATAGTAACTTTGGGGGATAAAAAAACAGGCCAGCCTTTTTATCCAAGGTCGGCCTGCTGCTTGCTATCGTTTATCCCGAAAGATATTTTTAATATAGCACAACGAAACGCAAAAAGCAAGCATATGTTCGGATGTTTTTATTCAGAAATGTACGCCCCAGCGCACTTGGTAGTCGCGCAGGGCTTCGCAGGCAGAGGTGTCGCCCTCCTGCTGACATTTTTGCAGCAGAGCGTCAAAACTGGCTGGATCGATCACGCTGGGCAGCGCTTCGATGCGAGCCAAATAAGTGAAATACGTCTCGTCAAAAAGCTCCTGCAAATACTGTTCAAATTCCCTGCGCACATCCCCTAGGGTCCTATCGTAATTGTACCAATAGGTTTTAGCGTAGAGCGGCGTGGTCAGCTGCCCTTGTGCCGTCAGCTGGGCTTTTTTATCGATCATCTTGCTTTTTTCGGCGTTGTAGTACACCTTGATGGGGCCCTGCGCTTTGTGGCTGGCTAAGCCATAGAGGGTTTTATGGAAGCGGTCTCTGGGCATGGGATCATTGGCCATCTCCTGCCCTTCCTGCGCCAGCCACTCTTCATAGCGGACGCTGGTCTCGCGGCGCAGACATTTGCGCACCAAGGCGCGATCCATGAGCCCTATAAACAGCAGCAGATTATCCGGCCGGTACAACCCCTGCATACGGTCAGCCAACTCATCCAATATGCTGGCAGCACTGTCCTCAGCTGGCGTCTGGGCCAATCGATCGAATCCCAGCAAAAATTCCGGTGAATAACTTTCCCGCAGCTTACAGGCCAGCTCGAGCTTGACTAACTGTGCGATATCCTCTTCGCAGCCAGCAGGCACAGTGGTCATCTTGGTATGCTTCATGATAGGCAGCAAATACTGCTCTAGATGCGCTCTCTGCTGGGCATGATCGTGGATCTGATTTTTGTCGCTGCTGATGATATAGCGCCGCTGGCCTTGCTCCAAAAACAGACTGCCATAGACAGTGAATTCCACTGCAAAACGCCGCATTTCTACCATCTTGGCGACGTCCTCTGCTACTTTGAAATCGCGGAACATATTGTTGAGCTGCTTGATGCCAACTGTCATGATGATCTCCTCCTTTCGCCAAAATATTTACCAGCTAAGACGGCCTGCCTCAGGCGCCAGCAGGCTTAGTCTGCCGTCTGCCGTGCGCTGGAGTGTGACCGCTTCACCCAAAAAGCCGCTGAGGCATTCTGCTGTAAAAACCGCTTGGCTGTCGCCGTAACGATAGACTTTGCCGTTTTTCAAAAGCAAGGTCTTGGCAAAGCAGTCCAAGATCTCTTCAGTGTAATGGGTGACATAGACCAAGGTGACGTTTTTCTGCTCAGCCAAATAGCGCACGGTATTGAGCAGCCGTTCCCGAGCTGCCACATCCAATCCTGAGCAAGGCTCGTCTAAGATCAAAAGCTCTGGCTCGCTCATGAGCGCCCGAGCAATGAGCACACTCTGCCGCTCACCCTTGCTCATAGCGCCATAAGGCTGATCGACGCGCCGCTCCAGCTGTACCGCTGACAGCAAATGGTGCGCTTTCTGCCAGGCATCATCGTCCAGGTCAAAGTCTACGCCCAAAGTGCCCACTGCCCCGGACAAAACGATGTTCAGCGCGCTTTCATGATGATAAAACTGGTCAAAAAAAGAGCTGCTGATCAATCCGATACGCTTGCGGATCGCCAATATATTGCTGTTGGTATAGCTTTGGCCAAAAACGCTCAATTGGCCGGAAGTGGGCATTTTGTAGCCGGCGGCGATGCTGAGCAGCGTCGTCTTGCCTGAGCCGTTCAGACCGAAGACCAGGCAGTGCTCACCTCGTTTGATCTCCCAGTCGATATCCTGCAGGAGATATTGGCGTCCGGCCTTGCAGCAGAGTTTGTGCATCGTGAGGATCGTTTTCTCCATAGGGCTCACCTGACCTCATCATTTTGGGTGCTTACCGTTCCCAGCACCAATTCTTCCATGTCCTTCAGATCGTCATCATCCAAGATCACGCACTGGCCTAGGATATGGGGATTGATCCTGGGCGGCACAGTAAACCCCGCTTTATCTAAGAAGCCAAAATTTTTGCCCGCCCAGCTGATGATGTCGCAGAGTTTGGCGATATTCATCCGCTTGGTAGCCTCATTGTCGTCCAAATCAGGATAATAGTCGAATCCCATTTCCGCTGCGTAATAGCAGGCGCTTTGGTAAATTTCCGGCTCTACGCCAAATTCGATCCGCTCGCAGTGCCTGCAGAATATCTCAATACGGGCATCATCCAAGTCGCTGAACGTGATCCTGCGCAGACTCAGATGCCCGCCGCAATATTTGCATACGCACCGCTTGACCCGCTCCTTGAGCATGGCTGTACGGCCCTCCTGCTGATAGCTCAGATCCATAACGATAACCTCCCATCACATCCACCAAGAGGCAAGCGTTTAGACAAACGCTTGCTTCTTGATCCTTTATAATAGTGCAAAAATCAAATTGCCTACTGGTACGCCGATGAAGCCTATGATCAGCGCCAAAACGATCTCCATCAGTGTGCCGTATTTGTAGACCAGGCCGCCGGTGAGCCATTCCGTATTGCCGTGCAGCATCGCACCAAAGACCGAACCAGCTGGCATGACGATGCCTTGATACAGTGCCATGCAAAACAGTGCGACCAGTACGGCGGGATTGCCGCCGGCAGCGGCCATGAAGGTCAAGCCAATAGGCACCATCAAGGTGATGCAGACGATGTTGTTGATGATATTGGTCAAGATCAAACCCAAGATGACCATGATCACCATCAGCATAAAGCTGGTCCGTCCAGCAACGAGCGGTGTCAAAACGCTGGTGATCAGTGGAGCGATGCCTGAGGCTGGGCTGGTCAGCTGACTGGATAAAGCCAGCGCTGTAGCCAGCAGAAAGATCAGATTATACGGCACGCCCTTGATCATAGCCTCGCCAATATCCAAAAGACTTTCGCCATCTTCCCGCACGGTCAGCGCCATAGCAATGCTCACCGCCACAAAGGAACCGACAAAGCCCATGTTATTGAGTACCTGCGTCAGCCATAATGAGGCTGGCATATAGTAAGGCAGGATGAGCATAGCGCAGAGGATGACCAGATACAGCGCCACCAGTTTTTGCTTGCTGGTCATGACCATCTCTTCTGCGCTGAACAGATCGCCCGAGGGCTGATAGTCCACTTTTATCCGCACCACATATTTGAAAAAGAGCGGCAGCACCACCAGGGCGACGATGTTCAAAACGAGCATCGTCAAGACGTACGCGCCGAAGCTTATGGTCATATCAGGCTGCGCTGTTTTGAGCACGCCAAAGCAGATCTGGGTGAAGGCATTGTACGGCAGCACACAGCCGCCCAAATAGCAGCTCACTGGGATGCCGATGAGCACGACAGAAACATACGGGGATTTTTTGTCCAAGTGCAGCTTATCCGCAATATCATAAAACAGCGTCCAGCAGAGGATGCACACGGCCAACGTGGCGACAGTGATAGCCGAAGCCACAGAGCAGGCTACCCAAAAGGCGAAGCACAGCCACCACGGCCCTTTCTGCGCGAATTTGCGCGTGAGCACGAAGCGGGTGATCAATTGCAGCAGGCCGCTTTTTTCCACAGCGTAGCAGAGGATGAGGCAGAACAAGACCATGTGCAGCGTGGTATTGCCGAAAGCGGCGGTAAACATCCCCGCTACCGTATTTTCACCGACAAAGCCCAGCAGCAGCAAGGCCAAAAGACTGGGCCAGATGGTCTCACCAATGGTCCAAGCATAGATGCAGCCAAAGAAAATGCCCAAAATGCGCATGCCTTGCTCAGTCACCGGACCAAATGGCGGTAAGAAACCAAATAACAACATAAATGCTAAAATAATTGCGGCATTGAACCATATTTTAGATCGAGACATTGGCTTTACTCCTTTGCTAGAAAAAATGATAAAGGCCAGCGTGCCGACCGTGCGGTTTTGCTGAAAAAAGCTCAGCCTTTTGCCGGCACACTGGTCTATTTTTAAAATGCAGGCGCGACGTTACTGATCAAAAATCGCTTGCAAAGATTTGATATACAGGTGCGCCTTCGCACTCTCTAGGCATCCGCATACCACCGAGAACTGCGATGGTCGGGCAGAAGTCTACTTCACGGATGACACGCTCCGTCTCATAGCCGCTCTTGATGCCAGGACCTGCCACAACAAAGATCGGCGAGACGCTGGTATCCGCATCGCCCCAGCAAGTGCCCAGGGATTCACCATGGTCATAATTGTAGCCTTCTGCGTTGAAATAGATGATATCGCCGCATTCCGGACCATTCAAGCCCAAAAGCACAGCGTCTTTGTTGCGCAGAGCCAGTGCAATGATGCGTTTACCGGTCTTTTTGTCTTTGTAGTTGTATAACCGCGTCATGATCTCTTCTTCCCACTCATACTGATCCTCTGGATCGATGATGCCATGCTCATAGCGGCCTTTGAGGTTCAGATAAATATGGTTGGCGCGGGAAGCTACTGCATAGGTATGCTCCCAATCGATCTCTTTGAGGTCATTGCCGTTTTCATCCTGCTTTAAGGCCGTCAAGCCCAATTCCTGCATGACGCGCACATTGACGCCGACGATGTCGCCGATCAAGGGGAACTCATGAGCTGGGCAGACCTGAGCATGGTCGCTCATCAGCGCCAAAGCCCAGCCTTCATCCAAAAGATGGATGAATTTGCCGACATAATAGTCTGCCTGGATGTAGATATCCTCCATGAATTTCTGGAAATCTTCCGGCGGCAGTTTGTTTTCACCCTTATCGGACAAATAGCGGACGATCATATGGCTTTGCAGATCGATGGCGTGGAAGTGCGAGAAGATGACCTCTACCCCTTCATTCTCGATCAGATAATTGAGCGATGCCGCCTGCCAATCAGCGCTGGTGTACCAGTTAGCCAGCATCACGTCTTGGATCAATTCAGGATCTTGCAGGCCATTCATGGTCGTCGGTGTCGGATAGCCGATATTTTCCGTGATGGTCTTGAATAATTCTTTTGGATGCCATACCGCATCCAAGGTGGTGTCCATAGCAGCGGAGACCCACATTTTCATTGTGGAACCATCCTCAGCCAGACGCAAAAGTTTCATATTGCGGTTGCAGATGTAGCGCTTATCGTTTTTGATGGCTTCATCGATGATCTCCCGCTTCATTTCGCCTTTGTGGATGACATAGAGCGGTTCGCTTTCTTTCTTGTTTTTGTAAATCGCCACGCGGTCATAAATGCCTTCGTCATTTTTAAGGATCAGACCCGGTCTGCGGATCACACCACGCCCCAACAGCAGGACGAATTCCTTAGCATCAGCCGGTGCATCGGCCCAGCCTTCTGCTGGTTTGATGTAGGAGACCTGCAGATCCATAGCATTGTTGGGGCTGCCGCCCTGCCCATCATCACGCTCCAGCACGAAGCAGCTCAATTCCTGCACAGTGGTGGATTCGGCCATGGTCAAGCTGTTGTTGTCCTCCAGCTTATCCAGATCCAGATCATTGACCACGCAGGGCTGTACGCCTGCCGTTGCCGCAGCGGCTTTAAAAGTCGCTACCCCGTTTTTCTCATTGGCACCCAGCATGAATTCCTGCTCGATGGTCCCCGCACTCATGGCTACACTGCCAGGAGAGGTACCGTCTACCACCCACAGATTGGGGCTGTCACTGGTTGGAGTCCAAGAACTGCCCGGCCAATGCCAGACCAAAGTCTTCTTGCCCGCCTCTGCAAACACATTCCACAAAGGCTCAGCCTTACAATTACGTGAGTCAAAATTGTAAGCGATGACATCAGGGCGGTCAGTAGCCCGATAAAAACAGGTGATGCCGTGGGTGCCGGGATACGCCCCAGTAGCCAAAGTGGTCCACATCGGCGGCGTCACTGTCGGCATTGCGCCGACCATCGCCAGATCATGACGGCAGGCGCCCCGCTCGATGAGCTTTTTGACATTAGGCATCTTGCCCTCGTCCACATATTTTCTGGTCAAACGCGGGTCCATCCCGTCAATACCAATACAAAAGATCTTGTCTGCAAATGCTTTTCTTTCCATCATGTTTCGCTCCTCCTTGTTTATATCGCTTGATAGACATTTGTTGGTGAAGGTTTTTTGGCCTCCGTTTCTCTATGAATACAACTTATCACTGATATTGCCGCAAAACCATCATCCATTTGGGGTAAGCACCCGGCGAGATACAACTCTTTTGCGTAGCATCGCTCGGCACTGGGCTTCGCCTGACCACGCTGTCAGAAATTTGGCCGACCGTTACTCAAATTTGTTGTAGATCATTCTGTAAAAATGGGCACAGCAAAAAAAGACCGCTGGCTGCCTGAACAGTCAACGGTCTTTTTTAAACGAACTATATGCTGTTTTTGAGTAAGGTGTGCACCCTCTGGATCGCCTCCCGCTCCGCTGCCTCTCGCCGCACGATGAGGCCCGTGACCAAAGGATACGTCTCCCGCTTATTGAGCGGCAATGCTACTGCGCTCTCCGCCAGGACCGTTTCCAAATGCAGATGGCCATTGGTCTTCATATCACTGGCGATAGCCAGATCGTCCTTGACCATCTGCGCCAAGTAATAGATATTGTCCGCCTGACCGCACGGCTGATCCAAGCAGCCCTGCGCCGCCAGCACCCTTTCGCCCAAGGTCACATCCGAGCCGGTGATGAACATCAGCTTATGGCCGCCCATGTCCCTATAGGATAAACTCTTCTTGGCCGCCAGCGGATGATGCTTGTTGACCCAGAAGTAGGGCTTCGACGTATACAAAGGCCAAAAAAGCAGCGACTGGTCAAGCTCCGGGTAACGCACATCCTCTTTTTGATAGCAGATGATGATGCCCAGATCCACCTGTCCCGCCTCCACCAGAGACAGTATCTGCACATGGTCCGTTTCCCGCTGCACCTGGAGCGTGAGCCCTAGATCCTGCCGGTAAAGCAGGCTCATGACCTGCGGCAGCAGCAGCTGATTGGCCGTCTCCACCACAGCAATAGACAACTTCTGCTTCGTCTGCCCAACGGAGACTTGTTCCGGCCACAGACGCTGATATTCGCTCACACACCAGTGGGCAAAACTCAGCACATCCGCTCCGGCTTCAGTCAAGACCACGCCCTGCGCACTGCGGGTGAAAAGCTGGACGCCCAGCTCCGTTTCCAGACTTTTGATCGCCTTGCTCAGTGTCTGCTGCGGCAGCTGCAAATGCTTGGCCGCCTTATTGATGCTCTGGGCATGACCCACCTCCATAAAATACGCCAGCGTTTCCAGCTTCATATACTCACCCCCTCCATCGACCATTCAGAATAAAATCGATCACATGCTGACGGAGCAAATTGCTGGGCTGCCGCTTATTGCTGATCAGACAAAGCTGACTCACATACTGCTCCGTAGGCCGCATAGGCAGGCAATGCACCTCCTGCTGATTTTCGAACACATAGCGGAGCATCCACTGCTCACCTTTGATCGCAATATCTGGGCAGATGCCAAAATCATCCGCCGTCAGCTGGCGCAGCAAATAAGGATTTTCCGTAACAGCGCTGATAGCAGGCGCTTGTCCGAAGCTTTGATAAATGGTTTCCAGCATAGCCAGATCAGAACGACTCTGTAAAACCAGCGGATAAGTGACCGCCTCCTCTATGGCGATATCCTCTCGTTTAGCCAGCGGCGATCTGCTGCTGACCCAATAGCACAGCTTGGCCTCCACCAGCACTTGTTTGGTCAATCCCTGCGGTATCTGCGGATAATCCGCGCCCTTGATGCAGCTGACCAATATGATGGCCAGATCCACCTTATCCGCCAGCACCCACTCAACGATCTGCTGGGCCTCTCCATCCACCACATCGATCGTGATCTGCGGATAATCATGATAATAGCGGCACAGCATCTGCGGCAGGACCATCGCCAACCCGGTGCTCATCGCCCCAATGCGGATACTGCCCCGCAGATCCTTGAGATACTTAGCCGTAATATCCGCCTCCAGCTGACGGCGCTTGGCCTCATAGGCCTGCGCATAGCCGCACAATTTTTCCCCATCATCTGTCAGAACCATCCCCCGAGCTGTGCGGAGGAAAAGCGATCTGCCGCATTCCTCCTCCAGCTTGGCAATGATCTTGCTGATATGCTGCTGAGACACATACAGATGCTCCGCAGCCTTATTCAACGAGCCCCATTCCTTCACCGCCAGCACATATTTCAAATAATCCAGCTGCATCCTCAGCACCGCCTTCATCTTATTTTTGCTCGGCAATCCGTTTCCTGCACTATCCACCTCAAATTATATCCAAAATAGCCGCCGCTGTACATCTTTTTGCACAGAGCAGGCTATTTTTTCTGTCGTGCTCAGCGCATAAAAAAACAGGCCGCTCCACCTTAAGATCAGCCTGTTGATGATATTTTAACGTCTTTTGATCTTCTCCCACAGCTCGCGGCACGCTTCCTCAGAAAGCACAGCCGTCACCTCGAGGCTGGGCGCAAGCGCGTCGTGGCATTTGGCGATAAAGTTCACATCCCAACTGCGTCCGGCGAACATGCCTTCTTTGTCCACGATGATGATGCGCTCGCCCTCAAAAGGCGCGATCGCTTCCGGCGGCATCTCGCCCCAGACCAGCGCCGCAGGGTCCATTTGCACGCCCTGGTCCGTCTGGATAGTCACCTGATAGCTGCCATCGGGCTGAACGGCCTGCACAGTGTAGTACTGCTGATGGGCAGCGATCGATACATTTGTCCGCGGCTGCTCAAGACCAGCAGCCAAGCGGTAAATTTTCTCCTGCCACTGGTAATTCGCCAGATCCTCCAACCAGCCTTGGCGGTAAAACTCCGCCTCCAGCAGCGTGAACAGATGAAAGCAATTACTGATATCATTGACCACAAGACGCAGTCCGTGCCCCGTCTTAGGCGCCAGCACAGTCAAAGACAGCTGCATGCAGGCCTGGCAGACCTCCTGCACATAATACACATTCTCCTTAAACTGCGCCAAATACGCCAAAATGGGATGAATATTTTGCTCCCGCAGCCAAAACCGCGCCTTTTGATCGCGGGTGATCACGGCCATCGCTGCCAGCGTCAGCAGATCACAGCCCAGATAAGCCCGCGTCTCTTCCGGCTGCTCGGCAAACAAAGCGCTTAGGTCCGCCTGCTGCAGCGCCTCCACGTCAAATTCCTCATCGCTGCATCCCAGCTGCTTCTGCGCACCAGCCAAAAATTCGCAGGCCTGTATGCACATTTTCGCAAAAGCCTCCACGATCTGCCTGTCAGCTGTCGGACTCATGCCCCACCGCTCGATCAGGGCCCCGCACAAATGCGCCGCCAACGCCCGCTGAAATCCATCCAGCTCACCCAATACGCCAGCCAATCGTTCCAACATCTGACGCCCTTCCTTCTCGCCGCTCATCGCCTGCTGATAAAGCGCCTGAAACGGCTTTTGCGCCAAAAGCGGCTGCAGATCCTGACACTGCGTCAAAGACGTCGGCACCAACGCCCACGCTAGATAGTCCGCCCACACCTTGTCCCCATCTTGCTTTTTATCCTTCCGCCATTTCTCAAACATCCTTCCGCCTCCTCTTGATCTTTGCTTTCCAGTCTAAGCCACCGCCACCTGGCTTGTCAATCGTTAGCGGTCATCTTTCCGCCTTAACGCTGTCTAAAGTGTTTCTCCGAAAACTTTGTTCATTTTTCCGTGAAATTCCCGGAAAAAATATTGCCCTCGACCTGGGTTTTGTGCTAAAATAAAGAGTCAAATTAACGAAGGGGAGATTCTTGTGGGACGTATTCATAACATTGAAGGCAAAAAGAATAAAATGGATTCGCTGAGATCATCTACATTTACCAAACATGCTCGTAACATCACCGTAGCAGCGCGTGAAGGCGGCGGCAATCCTGAGTATAATGCCGCATTGAAACTAGCGATCGACAAAGCCAAAGCCGACAATATGCCCAATGACAATATCAACCGCGCCATCAAAAAAGGCATCGGCGCCAGCGAAGGCGAAAACTACGAACATATCACCTACGAAGGCTACGGCCCTGGCGGCGTGGCGATGATCATCGAGGTGCTTACCGACAACAAAAACCGTGCAGCGGGCAATATCCGCCATTACTTGGATAAAGCCGGCGGCAATCTGGGTACAGCTGGCTGCGTCAGCTTCATGTTTGAACGCAAAGGCGCTATGCTGGTAGAAAAAGAAGACACTGACGAGGATCAGCTGATGGAATTAGCTTTGGAAGCCGGCGCTGAAGATTTCGTTTCTGAAGAGGAAGCTTATGAGATCATCACGGCACCAGAAGATTTCATGGCGGTCAAGGAAGCTCTGGACAATGCCGGCGTGACCTTCATCTCTGCTGAGATCAGCATGCTGCCCTCTACCTACACTGCGGTAGACGACAGCCACAAAAAATCTTTGGAGAGACTTTTGGATCTCTTAGAAGATGATGACGACGTGCAGCATGTCTACACCAATTTAGAATAATTTTTGCCCAAAAAGCAGCCTGCATAGGGGCTGCTCTTTTTTTGCCCGCAAAAAGGCGAAAATTTCCTGACAGTTTCCCCTGACATTCTCCCCCCAAAGTGTGCTATAATAGGATCAGAACAACGTGTAGTTCGTCGCTCCTGACACGTCAGTCCAGTTGTCGACGCTGCACGTTTTATTTTTTCTGACGGCAAACGCTGCCGTCTCTCACCGAAAGGAGCCTATAGCCGTGTTCAACATCAATGATACCATCATGTATGGCAGTCAGGGCGTTTGCAGGATCCTGGACATCCGCGAAGAAAGCTTCGGCGGCGAGCCCAAGCTTTATTATGTACTCGAGCCTGTCTATGAAGGCAATTCCACCATCTACTGCCCTGTAGACAGCGACAAGATCAGCCTGCGCAAGCTGCTCACTCTGCCTGAGATCCACGAATTGATCCAGCTCATGCCCGATACGGAAGCCAACTGGATCGAAAATGACCAAGAGCGCAAAGAAAAATTCAATACCATCGTCAAACAGGGCGACCACCGTGAGCTGATCTGCTTGATCAAGACGCTCTACTTCCACCGCCAAGCCAAGATCGAAGCTGGCCGCAAGCCCCATGCCATCGACGAACGGCTGATGAAGGAAGCGGAGCATATCCTTTACAGCGAATTCGCCCACGTTTTGCAGATCCAGCCCGATGAGGTGCTGCCCTTTATCATGGGACAGCTGGATATTCAGGGAGACCCAGCTGATGCTTGACCGTGCAGAAGCGCTGGAAGTCGTCGAACGCTTGCCCTATACCCACACCTTGCAGGCAGCCAATGTCCGTTCCGCCAGGTCATCGCTGACGCTTTAGACCTCCCGATAGAGCAGGGAGATGGCTATATCGACCAACATCTCAAAGAAACCTGGTAACGCCAAAGCAGGCCGCCGGAGAAGAGCATTTCTCCGGCGGCCTGCTTTTTTAGTCATTTGATCTCTACGCTCACGTCTGGCTCCAAATCCACGATGCGGGTATAATTGGGACAGAGATAGACCACATCCTTCGTGTAACCCTTGAGCGGGATGGTGGTCACAAATCGCGTCTCATCCTCCACCCGTTTGCCGTCCTCATCATGCCAAAGTGATCCGCCCGAAGACCAGCCGCCTGTATCGTAAGCATGGCCCTCTTCATCGTAATAATCCGTGCTCCACAGCTGATAGCTGTGATGCTCTTGATAGCGCTTAGCCCAGAAAACCAGCTCCCAGCCGTCATCCAGCTGTTTGGCTTCAGCAAAGGTGACACCCTGCGGCAAGCGCTCGGCCTCGGTCTCTTTGAGATCCAGCCGCACCCGCTCCCTCCCTTTATCCAGCCAGGTCACCTGAGTAATGTGCATGGTGAGATGCTGGCTGCCGGAGAAATAGCTGCTCTCCAGGCGGTGCGACGTCATCATCGGTGAATCGGGCGAACCGGTAGCGCTAATGCCGTTGCCAATGGCTTCAAAATGCTGCCCCTTTTCATTTTCCAGATAGAAGGACAGTCCTTTCAGCCAGGCGGTATTTTCCGGTATGTCGCTGAAATTGATGCGGATATGGGTGGGATAGATCTCCGCTGTGGTCACGATGAGCTCTTGACCGTCCAGTTCAATGGGCTGATCCAAGGTGATGATCTCACCTTTGGCTGTATAGGCCGGATCAAAGGTCAGTTCAAACCGCAGCTCGGCTAAGACCACCGGCGTTTCTTCTGCTGCTTCGTCAAAAACTCTCCTGGGGGCGGCGGCACTCTCCTCTTCCCAGCTGCCATGATCTTCTACCGCCAACGTCAGACACAGCCCCGACGGCACCTCGCCATTGACAAAGTCCACCGTACACTGCTGCAGCTCGCCGTTGGCCTCCCCCCAATTGCTCGTCGAGATGCTGTAGCCCTCCAAATCTTCTCCCGTGAGGCTTGCAATGCTCGGCGTCGCTGTCATGGCCTGATAACGCGGTGAATTCAGGGTGTAGAAAATATTGACCTGCTTCTGATCCACGATGACGTATTCCACCCGCGCGGTCACTTCACCAGCACTCTGCTCCTTTTCGATAGGCTGGACGTATTGATTCTCCACTGCCGCGCTCAGTGATGGCGAAAGCGCTACGGCCTGTGCTAGGTCTCTGAGCAGCGGTACCCGGCCGCAGGCATAGGCAAAGGACGGAAACGTGTTGACCAAGACGACGAAGGCCACCAGCACCGCGCAGACACTAGCCAGGGCACTTTGGACCGCACGCCTGCGTTTCTGCCGGTGCAGCGCTCGACGTGTACTGTCAGCCAGTGCAGACGGTGTCTGCTCCAATTCCTCCAGCAATAGTTGATATTCATTTGCTCTGTCCATGGTTCACGCCTCCTCCAGATCTAATTTGAGCAGAGCCAGCGCCCGTCGCTGCCTAGTCACCACTGTGCCTTGCGGGATCCCCAGCGTCTCGGCTGTCTCGGCCAGCGTATAGCCGGAAAAATACCTGAGGATCACCACTGCCCGCAGTTCCTCGGGCAAACGGCCGATGGCCTCTTTGAGCGGCAGAGCATCATAAGCAGCATCCTCTCCCTCTTCAAAAGGCAGATACTCCGCCGGACTGACTCGACTCAGCCGCTTCAATTCCTTTTTGCATTCGTTGATCAAGATACGCGTCAGCCAAGTGGTGAAATACTCTGGCTGCCGCAAGGTTTTCAGCGACTTAAGTGCCTTATAGATGCTCTCATCCACCGCCTCCAGCGCGCTGGCCTCATTGTGCAGATAGAGGTACGCCGTTTTGTACAGCTGCTGTTTGACAGCCTCCACCTGCTCAGCAAACTCCCGCTTATCCATGCTCCTGCCTCCTTTGCTCTGTTTTTCTACTCATTAGATACCTGAGCTGACCTTTTTGATTGCGTGCAGGAAAAAATATTTTTTCATCATGCTGCTCATTTTCGCCTAGACAAAAGAGAGACCCTGTCCTTCACCCGGGCAGGGTCTCTCTCATCAAAAGGCATCATTGTTTCTCCGTTGGAGCTGCGATCTCTAAAAGCGTTCCGTGCTGATAAAAGGGTGAGAGATAAAAGGTGTAGGGATAGTCCTGCAACAATCGGCCCACACTGGCGAGGAAGGCTTCGGTATCATAGAGCAGGAGGTCTATATAGCCGTGCTGGAGGCCGTCGGCGCCGCCTAAAAGCACGCCCAGCTCCTGACCGCTGCCTCTCTGGCCCAAGACCTCCGTTTCCAAACGGCTGGCCAGCTCTGCTCTCAGTGCAGTCTGCTCATCCAGCGATAATCCTCCGTCGTGCGCAAAGGTCAAAAATACCGCCTGCGCGCCGTAAGCTGCGATGCTTCCCACTGCCATGGTGACATTTTGATCATACTGCTTGACGAGCGCCAGATAGCTGGTCTCGCCGCGGACCACATCCAGGCGCAGCGTTTCACCTTCTTGAGGCACTCTATCGTAAGTCACCAGATGCTCCAGCGGCACCGTATCCACCGTGGGCTGCTTTTCCAAGACCCGCGCGCAGATCTTGGTGCCCAGTTCCTCTAGTGGAAACATATCCGCTTCTGGTTCTGGGACACGCTGCGCATCATTGACATAGAGGTAGGCCATCGCCTCGCCCAGCTCCAGTTCCAGCATCAGATAAAAGGCACTGTAGCATTCGCGGTCGTTCATCGTCGTCAGTTCCTGATGGAAAAAACGGATATCATATTTCCCCGCTTCCTGGGCGGGACGCAGACTGACCTGCATCTCTCCCAAAGCCAGGAGCTCGGGAGATAGCCCCAAGCGGCGTCTTTTGGCCTGATCGGTGGGCTGGAGCCAGGGCCAGAAGGTCCAGCGCTCTTTCAGCGCTTCGGGCATAGCCGCCACCACATAAGGCATCAGATAAAAACGGCAGAAATCACCGTCCACTACGAAAGTGAACTGGTAATCGCCGCTTAAGTTGAACTGCACATCCTCAGCCAGCCTATTCGCCCCTTCACTGACAAGCGCTACCACATCCTGCGGCCGATACTGGTCAGGCTGCGCCATGATCGTCTGCAAAAGCGGCTCATAATAAGTAAACCATCCCCAAAAATCCCCCACTCGCTGCGCAAAAGGCACCGCCATTGCGTCCTGCCGTTCTTGATCCGGCTGCAGCTGGCCTTTGGCATCACGGTAAAAGGCGCTGCCCACAGGCGCTGTCAAATAGGGCATGATCTCGGGATCGTAATTGCAGAGCACATTGAGCGCATAGACGCCGAAATGCTCTGCATCTCCCATATAGGCTTCACTCTCATCGCCAGCCATGAATCGCCAGCCGCTGTCGGTGGGTTCATCCCGTACCGGTTCCTCTCGGTACATATAGCCCACTGGCAGCCCGTCTACGATGATGCGGTCAGTGGCCAGCGCCATGCCGCCGCCCTCCCAATGGGTCAAGAGGGGCTTCATCGCTTCCTCAGGAATGGCCCAGCGTTTGTCCG
>CABVBB010000008.1 GCA_902496505.1 uncultured Peptococcaceae bacterium | reverse complement strand
ATCATCAGCTGATGATTTTGGGTATCCAAGACAGCCCAAACGATATTCCGCCACAGATCATCATGTGTAGGGAATGACGCCTCCGCAGCCTGCTTGTTTTGGGTATTGAGCACATAGCTGTAGTTATGGCTCAAGACGATATAATACCCCTGCGCGCCCTCAAGTGCCCCTTCTACTGTCACATCATCTGCCTGAAACCTAACGCTCAGCTTATCTTGCAGCGTCTTTTCCATGGGCAGCCGACTCCAGCTGGCAAAAAAACTTTGCTGCATGAGGCTTTCCTGCCCTGCCGGGCTGAGCTGAAAGACCAGCAGACGGCAGCCATCGCCGTGAAAATTGTCCTGCTCCCCTTGCTCCGACAAACGCACCGTATCCCTCGGCAGGCTGAGGTGAAGCAGCTCATAGACCTCGTTGTAGTCTTTTGTCTTACCGCTTCTCTGACCACTATCTGCTTTTCCTGGCATAAAAATGCAAAGCACCACTACAACCATAATGATCGCCGCCGCACAATATAGAAACCGTTTCATCCTCATCCTCCCTTTCCCTTACTCCTGGACTTCAACTGGACCTGAAAGCGCTCAGCATAGTGGAAACTATTTCCTTTAGCGCAGATCCACATACTGACCGTCTGGCAGCTTCATCAGATAGCGGACAAAAATGACATCAGCCTCTGGATCATCAAAGGCGATCAGCTGAAGCACTTTGCCTGCCTGCGTATCGACGACCAGCACACCTTTTTTATACGGCTCCAGTCCAGCGCCCTCGACATCCAAATAAAGCTGCCCCTGATGATAAAAAGGCCGAAACCACGCGTATATCGGCCCCTCTGCCAAAATGATCCGTTTTGCCGACCGTTCAGAATGGAGGATCAGTTCACTATGCCCTGCTACGGTTTGCATCTCCCCCCAATGCAAGGCGCCCTCTTCCCAAAAGATGAAATCTGTGTTCACTGTAGACAGCGGAAATTGTGTCACTGATCCTTCCGCCATATCGACTGCCACAACACGATCTGGCAGCTCACGCGCCTCTATTCCATAGTACTCTGCTGTATCATCCGTTATATACTCATCTATCAGAAAATACTGCTTCCCCTTCTCGACAAACCAGTCCTTGATCCAGCCATCGTAAGCCACATCCTCGATCTGAAACGACATACTCTCCAATGTCGCTTGACTGAAATCGTAGGCATATATAATAACCTGCGGCTTTTCGATCAAGCCTCTGCCATACTCCGTGTTTTCCTGCAGGATGACATAAAAATGGTCTTCATCTCTGCCCACAAAGTCTGGTATAGCCGAAATCTCCGTTTCACAGATCATATGCTGGATATGCCCGCTCTGTTCTGCGATGAGATGCACGATCTTCTTAGCATGGTCACAGAAGACAAACATCCTTCCTTCGGCGTATGCCTGATAATACATATATTGCCCCAGCTGAGCCGTCAGCTCATCGATATCTTCTGCCTGAAAATATGCCAGCAGGGGTTCTATCCCCTCCGCAGGGAGCGCGTTATCCATCCCGAGCAGCGACGAATCCGGCGTAGCTATTTCTTGTCCCTGATCGTATAAGCAGCCGGGCTGCCGCTTCTCAAAAATCGTATAATAAAACGGGGTAAACGCAATGGCTGCATTTATTTCCCCCTGATTTTCCAAAACTTTGACCCTTTCCACTGGCTGCTTTTGTCCTATACAGCCCGCCAAAAGCAGCAGGCTCAACAATAAACTGATCAGTTTCACGATCGTTTTCTTCATCTTTATCCCCACTTTCTCGATCAATCGAAAAAGCTGCCGCCTGATCAGGCGGCAGCTTTTCCCTGTTTCCCACTCATTTCCCAGCAATGAAAACATCGTGTCAGCAGTGACTTCTTGGGTGGCTGCATTTTCCCCTTTGGAACACAAAGGTGCGTTCCCAGCAAAGCCATCTCCCCTAATGACAGCTTTACCAGCCCCTCATGACCAGCAAAGTGTGTTCTTGTACTGGTTTTTTCTATCATAGCAGATAGCGGGCTGACCACTTTGTTTTAGGGAAAATTGGTCGTTTATAGGGAAAATCTGCATCACATTGCACTGTCTGCGGACACATTGCCGAGCAGAACATCCAAGGTGAACATCTGCCCATCACTGGAAAGTTCGATAGAGCCGTCGTAGCGCTCTACGATCTCTTTGATGGAGGCCAGTCCTATGCCATGGTGTTCTTTGTCTGCCTTATTAGTCGCGATCGAATTGTTTTCTACGATCACCTCATGTGCTACGGTATTGGTCAAGATAAGATCGATATAATATTCGTCCACCCGGTAGATGAGCGTGATGACCGCCTCCGGCAGGTCTATCGTCGCTTCCAGCGCATTATCCAAAGCATTGGCCAGCAAAAGCGCCACATCCACTTCATCGGCCTGCAGCGGATGATCGATGGTGGTCTCGATCCGCAGCGTGGTCCCCTGCAGCTCTGCTTGATGCTCCTTCTCTGCCAAGACGGCATCAATGGGCAGATGGCCGGTGATGTGACAATAATTGGTCTCACTGAGCACCTGCAGCTGCTGCAAATAAGCCAGCGCGTCCTCCATGCGACCCTCTTGGATGAAGCCGGACACGGCTAAGAGATAATTTTTGATGTCGTGAGCCATTTGGTTGGTCTTCTTTTTTTCTGCGGCCAATTCCAGATAAAAACGCTTCTGCTCCTCCTGCTGCTTCTGCATCAGCGCCAGCTTGATCTTGTTGTTTTCCTGCTCTGCCTGCCGCTCAAAAATATGGAACAGCAAAAAATTGGTCACGATCAACGCGCAGGCTACCAAAAACGCGCCCACATAGGTGGACGTATCCTCTGCAAAATACCCCGGCCGCAAGATTTGACTCATGACCAGCATCGTCGTCAGCGGATATATCACCATTTCCAGCATCGCCAAGCCGGATAATGTCTGCCCCTTGGCTTTTTTGAAACTCATCAAGAGGCGCACCAATGCCAGCGCCAAGAATTTAGACAAGACCGCGCCCTGCACATACTTGCCGAAATCCCCATCCACTGCCTCCAGCCCGCCGTTAATGAGGACCTGCAACGCCTTGACTGCCTGCTCCGTGCATCCGGATATGGTAACAAAAAGCCCCAAGGTAAAAAGCTTCATCAAGAGCGAACTTTCAAAAAGCAAAAGCGGCACCAAAAAAATGGCTGCATTGACTAATATCCTCACCGGTCCCTTGGGCATGAAGACCGCAGCGCACACTGACGCAGCCACCGCTAGCAACAACACCAGCACATTGACTGGCCAGCGGTATTTGCTTTTGCCCATGATAAAGGAGCCCAGATACCACAGCGTCGCCATCTCCATCACGCTGCAAAAAATATTGATAGCGATCACCATCATAGTCTCTCGCCTCCCCGTCTGCGGCTATGGAAAAGTCTCAGCATCTCCTGCTTTTTGTCGCGGCTGACCGGCAGGGTCTGACGCCAATCGCCGTCTACCAACAGGACCTTATTCTGGATGAGCTTATCGCTCTTTTCTGTATAGATGCGCTTCACATATGCCCAGTTCACTAAATAGCCGCTCTGGCAGCGGTAAAATCCCTTGCCCGCCAAAAGCTGCTCCACCTCATTCATCGTCATGCGGATCTTGATGCCCTTTTCCTCCTCCAGTAAGGCGGAATGCTCTGATAACCGATCATGGATCAGCACATAATTTTTGTCCTTGCCTGACATTGTTGAAATATAATAAATATCCCGCACCGTCAGCAGCGCCGCCTCCTCCACATTAGCGAAGACCACCTGATTGATCGCGCAGAACTTGTCCCGGCAACGATCCACCGTAGCCAAAAAACGCGCCTTATCCACCGGCTTGACCAAAAAATCCATAGCCTCTACTTTGAATGCACTCACCATCAGATCCCAATGTCCTGTAATGAACACCTGCATCACATTCGCATCCAGCTGACGGATCTGATAAGCGGCTTCCAGACCATCGATATCACCAGGCAGCTCTATATCCAAAAAGATCAGATCATAGCGCAGACCGCGCTCCACATCCTTGATCAGCGATGCCGTCGAAGCATAGGCGCTGATCACAGCCTGCAGCGTCTCATCTTCTCGCAGCCAGCCCTCCAAAAGCTGACGTTCGTGCTTTTCATCATCACAGATCGCAATGTTCATTTTGCCTCCCCCTTGCTGCTCATCTCACCTTCTTCCTCTCATCTTACACTACAGACTGGCCTGTTTTCAAGAGCTTCTCCTCACAAACCAAAAAGCCGCCGCAGATCCCCACTGCGACGGCGTTTCCTTCCATATGTACTTTTTCAGCACGCTCATGCTGAATTGACTTCTGATGCTGCGCTTTCCCGGCGACTTTAGCAAATGGCTTGCTCGAACAAAACACCAGAAGTACACTGCTGACAATAGATCCTGCCAATCTTACTTTTTCAGTTCTTGAGGAACCTTAGGCTGATAATACTCAGTCATACATTTGCCCTTAGCAACTTTTACACCAGCTGCCAAAGCCAAGTCAGCCAATAAGACCTGTGCTTTCGTCAAGACATTCTTCATCGTTTTCACCTCCCTGATGCTTTAGAATTGCTATATTTAACGCTGCCGCAGCCTGGGCCAGCCCCAGAAGCAAGCAGAAGGCCAGATGTGTTTTCCCCACAGCCCAAAGCAGCACTAAACATACACTCATCAGCCCCAAATACAGCAAACTTTTCCGTCGGTTGCGCTGCCGCTCTTCGGCGGTAAAGGGATTATTGGGGTGATCGATTGGCGCGAATCGCCCGATCAGATAAACCGTATAAAGACCAAGTACCGGCATCACGATGACCAGCCAAGACTCCGGCACCATCAATTCGACTGCAAAAAATATCACCATACTGACCGCTGACATGGTCAGACACCGCCAGTGACTAGCGGCATGATAGCCTCCGGCCGCTGAGCGCATTAGGGTAAACGCAGCCAGATAAAGTGCGCTCTCCACGATCTGTCCGCTGAGCACAGCCAAAGCCAGCGCGATCAGCCAAAAATATACGGTGGAGATCATCACCTCAAAGCAAAAATAATAAATGCTCTTCTCTTCCTCCTTGATGATCTGCTGTCTGCACAAATGATCTGTGAGTTTCTGAGCCTGCTCTACGATCATGGCGCTGCCTCCCTTCGCCTATGCACTATACCACAAATCTCCCCTTTTTCTGTCAAAAGCGGGATAAAATCCCCTGTTTCAGGGACGGACCAGATATTTCCACTCATACCCAAAAGCAGAGGCCGCTGCCTCTGCTTTTTACTTCTCCCTGTTCATCAGCATCGCATCAAAAATGAAGTGCCCTGCCTCATTTCTGAGCACCAGATCGCCATCATAACGCTCCACGATCTCCTGAATGGAGATCAGCCCCAGACCATGCATAGCTTTGTCGGCTTTGGTCGTAGCGATGGTGTTGTCAACGATCTTTACCGCGTGCGTCAGGGGATTTTTGATAATGAGATCGATATAATCTTCATCAATGCTGAGTTTTAGATCGATCACCGCTGCCGGCTGGTCTGCTGTCGCTTCCAACGCATTATCCAAGGCATTGGCCAATAACAAGGCCATGTCGATGCCATTAGCCATGAGCGGCGCCTGCACAAAGCTGGTCACCCGCAAAAATGTATCCTGCGCTTTAGCTGACTGCGCCTTTTCGGTGATGACCGTATCGATGGCCATATCACTGGTATAGTGGCACACTGCCTTCTGCAAGTTGATATTCAGGTCCGTCAAACATTTTTCAATGTCTTCATGGCGGTCTTCCTGCAAATATCCTGAGATCGCCAGCAGATATTTATTCAGATCATGGGCTAAGCGGTTGGTTTTCGTTTTTTCTTCTGCCAGCTGGCTGTAAAACTTCTCCTGCTCATTTTGTTGATTTTGCAGTAAGGCCAGACGCAGCTTGGTCTGCTCATTTTCTGCCTGCGTTTCTAAAATATGAAACAATACGATATTGGAGATGACTAATAAAGCCACGATCATAAAGGTCATTGCGTAGCTTTGCTGACTATCTATGACATAGCTTATTTTCATCAATTGGTTGATCGCCATAGCTGTTGCTATTGGCAAAATGGAAAAGGCCATGACTGATAATGTTGACAGTTGGTGATGTTTAACTCTTTGCAAAGAAGCTAATATCCTTACGACAGCAAATGCTAAAAATTTAGATATGATCAGTCCCTGCGCAAATTTCCCCCAAGAATTCAGTACAACAACTGTCCCTACATCACTATTCATAGCAAGAATAAAGGCTTTGGTAAGTGTCTCTGACCCTCCACCGATTGCAAAAAAGGCCACACATACAAACAGCTTCAACAATATATGCCCTTCAAACATCATGGTAGGGATGAGCAAAATAATATAGAAGCCCAGCATACGCTGATTCGATGTTACGTCCATCATTGACAATACTAATGCCAACACTCCGGTTATTCCAAAGACCACCAACGTTTCTCTCGGGCTTCTTTTACTTTCTCCCAAGACGATCTTGCATAGATACCACAGCGTTATCATTTCCATGAGAGCCCCAAAAGTATATAAGGCTACTATGATCACGCTATCATAATCCATCACATCCGCCCCCTTCGAAATTCGTGCAGAGCGCGTCTGATGGCTGTCCATTTGTTTTGGCTGACGGACAGCTTGTAGTCCTGCTCGCCGTCAGAGACCATCGCCCAGCATTGCTTTTCCTTATCCCGATAGACGCGTTTGAGATAGGCCAGGTTGATGATATAGCTGTTGTGACAGCGAAAAAAGCCTTTGTCAGACAATAATCGCTCCATTTCAGCCATGGTGGAACGGTATTCAAAAGGCTCTTTACCGCCGCGATAAGTGATCTCTACATAATTTCTCCGCGCTGTCACCACCAAGATGTCGCTGGCCATGATCTGCAGGACATCGTCCCGTTTTTCAAAGAGCAGATAATGCTGGGCATCGTATTTTTGGCGGCAGCGCTGAAACGTTTCACGAAACTCTTCTTCATTGAGCGGCTTGGTCAAAAAATCCATCGCTGATACTTTGTAGCCTTGGTTGATAAATTCTCTATAGCTGGTGATAAAGACCAGCATGGCGGGATCATGCTCCTGTGCCAAAATGCGGGCCGCTTCCAAACCATTGTGATCGCCTGGCATTTCGATATCCAGATAGATCAGATTGAAGTTGCGCCCGCCTTGGATCGCGCGCAGCAGATCATCTGCTGAACCGTATTCGTCGATGTCAAACTTGGAAATGTTTTCTTGCTGCAGCCAGTCTATGATCAATTGTCGTTCTTGTTTTTCATCATCACAAATCGCAATGCGCACCTGATCCACTCCTTTATGCGGCATTTACTTTTCAGTTTACAGCCTGACCGACCGTCCGGCAAGGCAGTATGTTAAAGCCACAAAAGGCTGTGACAAATGCAGACGCACTTGGCACAGCCTTTTTGATCCGCTATCTAGGGGATAGCCGTATTATTTTGCTTGCTCTACTGCTTTTTTGACCAGCTCGACCAATTCGCTCATGTTGTTGGCGATAGCAGCGCCTGCTGCGGAGAGAGCAGCTTCTTTGTGTTCAGCACTGCCTGTGCCGTCTGCGCCCACGATCGCACCGGCATGGCCCATGCCTTTGCCTTTTGGAGCGTTTTTGCCAGCGATGAAAGCTACGACAGGCTTGGTCACGTGCTCTTTGATATAAGCTGCGGCCAATTCTTCCTCATTACCGCCGATCTCACCGATCATGGCAATGACTTTGGTCTCGGGATCAGCTTCGAGAGCAGGAAGCAAATCGACAAAAGCGGTGCCTGGGATCATATCGCCGCCAACACCGATGCAGGTGCTGATGCCGATGCCGTTGTTTTTCATCATGAAAGCGGTCTCGTAGCTGTTGGTGCCGCTGCGGGAAATGAGCGCCACATTGCCAGGGGCGAAGATGTGGTGATCCATGATGCCGGCTTTGCATTTGCCTGGGGAAATGATGCCGAAGGTGTTAGGCCCGATGATGGTCACGCCTTTTTCTCTGGCCACATGATAAGCGATCATCATGTCGTGTACCGGTACATACTCTGCCAAAACGACGATCGTTTTGAGTCCTGCGTCAATGGCTTCGTAGATGCCATCGATGGCAAATTTGGCTGGTGCAAAGGAAATGGTGGCATTAGCGCCGGTGGCTTCTACAGCCTCGCGCACGGTGTTGAAGACAGGTACGCCTTCGACCATCTGGCCGCCTTTGCCTGGTGTCACGCCAGCAACGATATTGGTGCCGGCATCCAGCATTTGTTTGGTATGGTAGGAGCCCTCACGGCCTGTGATGCCCTGTACCAGTAATTTTGTATTCTGATCGATAATGATACTCATGCCTGTGCCCCCATTCTCTCAACTAATAAATCCAAACCTTCGTTCAGATCCTCAGCATGGATGACTTTAGGAATGGTCGCCGCAATAGCTGCGCCAGCCTCTTTGTTGCTGCCTTCGAGGCGCAGGATCATGTCCGTGGTGATATTGTTCTCTTCCATGGCTTCTTTGATGCCGGTAGCCACTTCGTCGCAGCGGGTGATGCCGCCGAAGACGTTGATCAACATAGCGCCGACTTTGTCATATTCGGAAACGATGCGCACGGCTTCTTTGACGCGGGCTGCTGTAGCGCCGCCGCCCAGATCCAGTGCCAGGCAGACTTTGAAGCCTTTGCCGCTGACGCGGTCGATGGTGTTCATCAGCATGCCGGAGCCATTGCAGATGACCGCGATGGTGCCGTCCGGTTCGCAGGGCACGCAGAAGAAATTATTTTTCTTAGCTTCCTCAACGATGGGATCGCCGGGGATGTCGACCTTGAAGGCCGCCAGATTTTCGTGGATGCTGACAGCACTGTCGTCGATGGAGATCTTGCCGTCCAGCGCGCAGATATTGCCCTCAGTATCGACCACTAAGGGATTGATCTCCGTCAAGGTGCAGTGATTATCCATGAAGCATTTATACAAATTGAGCAAAAGCTTTTGCAGCTGTTTGCCGGCTTCTTTGTCCAAGCCTGCTTTGGTAGCCAGATACTGACCGGTATAGCCGCTGATGCCCATGCGGGGATCGACGAACGTTTTGACCATGAGTTCAGGATGCTCTTTGGTCAGATTTTCGATCTCCATGCCGCCCTGTGGGCAGAACATGATGACCGGGCCTTTGCTCTGACGATCCAGCATGATGGAGAGATACATCTCCCGTGCAACGCTGGCTTTTTCCACAGCCATGACCAATTTAACGATATGTCCTTTAATATCCATGCCCAGGATCGCCTCGGCACAAGCTTTCAATTCATCATCATTTTCTGCAAATTTGATACCGCCGGCTTTGCCTCGGCCGCCGACCTGTACCTGTGCTTTCAGCACCAGCGGATATGCCATGCCTTGTTCATGAACCAATTTGACCAAAGCATCCGCGTCAGCAGCGACTACGCCTTTTTTGACCGGAAGCCCCGCCGCCATAAACAGCTGCTGTGCCTGATATTCCATCAAATCCATAAATCACAACACCTCCAGATTAGGTTGCCACAAATCCTCTTGATCGCCTAAATGCGATTGTTCCTATTATAAACTAATTTGGCTGATTAGTTAAGCCTTTTTTTAGCAAATAGCTGTTATTAAACGATATATATTGTATACTTTTTATTTTATAGGCTAGCCCCAGGGACAAACTTGCCCTGTACGGCCAAAATAGCACGCCTTTTAGCCGCAGCTTGAAGAAAAGTGCGGCTAAAAAATAAAGCGGCAGCGATTTACGCCCCTGCCAGAGGCAAGCAGACGGCACGCTGAACAATAACAACGCCTCGTTTCGATCCACGCACGCCAAGGTGCGGCCATGTCAGGCAAAAAACTGCTCACTTAGGATATATTTATATGGCTTGTGCTGTCGATCAACGGTGATATAACCTTTTCTTTCGAGAGAATCAAGCAGTCTAAGCATCTTGTTCCGCGAGAATTTGAGATTTTGCATAAGGGCGTTGATGCTCAAATTTTTGTTCGAGAACACACTGGCTTGTTGCATGACATACAAGGTATCTTTTTCTTCCTCGTCTAAGTCGCTCAGCATTTTCACATTTTCCTCTGCATATATGAGAGCCGCTTCTTTTTCCGTCAAATCGACCAACAGCTCACTGGCGGCCTGCTCTATAACATGCAGAAACATCGTATAAAAAGGCGTCGCATCGCCTTTGTTCAGCCGATCATTGACCGCCTCAAAGGCTCTGTAATACGCTTTGAGATTTTCATGGATGGTGACCGACAGCCTCAACGCGATCAATGTATCAAATTCCTGCGCGAGTAAGATCGAGCTGAGCAGACGACCAAAACGGCCATTGCCATCATAGAAGGGATGGATATACCCCAAATAGTAGTGTGCTATGGCGATCCTCAAAAAACTGGGATAGGTATCATCTTGGTAAAAGTTGATCAGGCTTTGGACAGCCATAATGATCGCCTGTTCCGGCATCAAACCTGTATGCAGCGGCTTCTCCGTCTGAGAATAGACGGTAACGGGATCCTTGCGGAAAATCGTACCGTCTGGCAGCTCATCAGCCTTCAATTCGCCCATTAAAAATTCATCATAAAGCGTCCGTAAACTTTGCGGGGTATCGATCACAAATTCATTTTCAGCCAGAATCTTCATATACTGATTCACTTGGTTGATAAATCTCAGCTTCCGCTTTTCTTCTTTTTCTCTTTTTTTATTAGCGGCTACAGCATCTGAGATTTCTTTTCTGGTGCTGTGTACGCCTTCAATCTCATTGGTTTTCATCAATTCATCGACCAAAATGTAATTCATAAGATGACCCTGAATGGCGGCTGGCGGCAGCTCTGCAATAAGGTTTTGCAGCTGTTCTTCTAATTGACTGATCTGTATCGTGGTCTCATAAATTTCCGGCGTCAAAACAACAAATAGCTGCATATCTTCGGCAGTGGACGTGTCTTTGATCGCTAACGGCAATTTGTAGGTACTATCCCCATTAAACCTTTGCTCATAGACTGTGGTATACGTATCCCTCAGCTTGACATCATGATAGATCCTGCTCAATAACTTATACTCACCCACATCCGCCACTCCTTTGTCATCTTTTTGCTCAAGTATAACATGTTTTAGGCAAAAACACCATTTTATCTCATCATAAGCTTTTTAAGTCCAAACTTATTGCTATTTTATTCATTTTAGTCAAATGTTATTCCACTGGACAGCAAAAAACCTCCCTTCTCGTACAGATCCAAGAATGGGAGGTTTTTGGTGTTCATGGTATCAATTGCTTAGGCAATATTGAGGCCGTAACTTTCGGCTAAGGCTTTCAGGCCGCCCTGGTAGCCTGCACCGACGGCGTTGAACTTCCATTCGCCATTATGGCGGTAGATCTCAGCCGCGACGATCGCCGTCTCGATGGAGAAATCTTCGCCCAGATCATAGCGGAGCAATTCTTTTTGGCTGTCGTCTAAAATGCGGATATAGGCGTTGGACACCTGGCCAAAGTTTTGCTTTCTGTTTTCCGCTTCATAAATCGTCACGGTGAAGCAAATACGCTGCACAGCTGCCGGTACCTTAGACAAGGTGACGAAGATCTTCTCATCATCGCCCTCGCCTGCACCGGTCAGATTGTCACCGCTGTGGATCACCGAACCCGCTTCATCCTGCTTGTTGCCATAATAGACAAAACCTTTTTCGTGGAAGACCTTGCCGCTTTCATCCAGCATAAACATCGCCACATCCAGATCGAAATCCGATCCGCCGTCGTATTTGTTCACATCCCAGCCCAGACCAGCCACGATCTTGTCCAGTCCTGGATTGCCCTTGGTCAAATCGATTTTTTGTCCCTTGCTCAAATTGATCGCCATATGTGCGTAACACCCCTCGAAATTATGATGGCCGTATCGGCTCTAAAATTTCATTCCACAGCCAGCAGCATTTACCCTTTTGGGCAAACGAAAAAAGCCAGCGAAATCTCCACTGGCTGGCACAACGACTAGCTGCACTCCCCGCACCTGTAGGAGGTGCGACGGCCTGCACCCAGCTTTTCAATCTGCTGTGTGAGTTTCAATCCACGCACCTGCGTGAGGTGCGACTTGACCATCATGCTCGTCGATATAACCAATTCTGGTTTCAATCCACGCACCTTCGTGAGGTGCGACAGCTTTGTATCAGCAAGTAAGGCTATTTTAAGCGGTTTCAATCCACGCACCTGCGTGAGGTGCGACTTACACCTGTTTTGCCATGATGCAAGCCTATTTCAATTTCAATCCACGCACCCGTATCAGGTGCGACTGTAAATCTAACGTCATTTGATCGCCTCCTCACGTTTCAATCCACGCACCCGTATCAGGTGCGACGCCAACTGATAAATATAGATGCCGTTTTTTGTGGTTTTCAATCCACGCACCCGTATCAGGTGCGACCGCGGCCTGTTCAGCGTGCTTCACTGCTGCGCTGCTTAAGTCGTTTTGGCGAAGGGGCTTTGGCGCCAGGAAGCTTTGGCCTGTCTTGGCACTGCTTTCGTCAGCCAATGCGATGGGCTGGGTGCTGCGAGCTGCTGGGGTTTATCTGTTTGCTGAAGGTTTGCACGAGCACCGCCTGAGGCTTCTCCCTTGTTCCTATTATACCATTTTATCCGCTGTTGGGCAGCCGTTTTGGGAGGCCTGCACAAATTGCTGGCAAAAATCCCATCCGAGGTTGTATAATGACCCTAATGTGATTTTTCCAATATCCTATTATATTTGTACGAGATAGATCTGAAGGAGGCTTATCATCATGCAAACTGTTGCAATCATTGGTTTAGGTGCGTTGGGCGTGTTATTCGCGGAGGAGCTCTCGCCCCATCTGGCACCGGGGGATCTGCGCATCGTTGCTGACCGTGAACGGGTAGAACGCTATGAACGCGATGGCGTCTATGCCAACGGCACACGGCTGGCGCTCAATTATGTCGATGTCCAAGAGGCTCTGCCCCCTGCGGATGTGGTCATCTTCGCCGTCAAATTCAGCGGCCTGCCGCAGGCGATCGAAGCCGCCCGCCAGCAAGTGGGCGAACACACGCTGATCCTCTCAGCGTTAAACGGCATCGCCAGCGAAGAACTGCTCAGTGATGCCTTTGGCCGGGACAAGGTGCTCTACTGCGTGGCGCAGGGCATGGATGCAGTGAAGGTAGGCAATCATCTGACTTACAGCACCCGCGGCTTCATCCGCATCGGTGAGCAGACCGCCGGAGCGGTGACGCCCCGCGTAGAAGCGCTGGCCGAATTTTTGCTGGCGCACGGTATGCCCTGCCAAGTTTCTCCGGATATGCCTCATCATTTGTGGGGCAAACTCATGCTCAATGTGGGCGTTAATCAAGCGGTGGCCGTCTTTGAAGGCGATTACGGTACCATCCAGCAGCCCGGCCGCCCCCGCGAGGTGATGATCGCCGCTATGCGGGAAGTCATGGCCTTGGCGCCTTATGAAGCGGTCACGCTTACCGAGGACGACCTCACCTATTGGCTGAGCGTGCTGGATACCCTGGGCGCCTCCGGCAAGCCCTCCCTGCGCCAAGATCTGGAGGCCGGCCGCCTCACAGAGGTGGAGCTTTTCTCCGGCACCATCCGCCAGCTGGGCCAAAAGCACGGCGTACCTACGCCGGTCAATGACTGGCTGTATACCGAGATCAAACGGCTGGAAAGCACAGCCCGCTGAGATCCGCACTCAAAAAAATCCCGACAGAACGAAAAAATTCGCTCTGCCGGGATTTTTTGATGCTATGCCGTGTGTTTCACGTGAAACGAACAAATGTTTCACGCGAAACAAAATGGCACTCCCTCTTTTTTTCAAGCTGATCTCCCAAACGGAAAATCAGCTTTTTTCTTATGACTTAGCAATATCTACGACCTGGATCTCACTTTTATCGATCGTCTGCTGGCAGTGCGGGCAATAATACTGCTGCTCGATGGAGTGGCCGCAGGTTTTGTGCACCAGCCGTTTGTAGCATTTATCATGCTGAAGATATTTTTCGCCCCAGAGGATCAGCGCGTAGAAGACGTGATACAGCTCGGTGCCGCTTTCTGTCAGCTCATATTGGTAGCGCGGCGGATGATTTTGGTACAGTCGGCTGACCAAAAGGCCATCTTCCTCCAGTTCCTTGAGGCGGGTGGAGAGCAGATTGGTCGGTATGCCGGTCAGGCCTGTTTGGATCTCTTTGTAGGTATTGTGGCCAATAGCCAGCTCATGAATGATCAGGAGCGACCATTTGTCCCCAATGATATTGAGTGTCTGCGCAATATTGCAGGGCAGATTATAGGAGCTTTTCATCAGAATCCCTCGATCTCTTTATTTGATCTGCGCGAACAGGTCATTGAGCACCTCGCTCATAGTGGGGTGAGTAAAAACCTGATCTCTGATAAAAGTATAATCTAAATGAGCATCCATCGCAAGTTTTATCTGATTGATCAATTCCTCAGAACGGACGCACAGCAAGGTGCAGCCCAAGATCTCGCCGTTTTCTGCGTCCACTACGGCTTTCAGCAGACCGTCCGTCTGCCCGAGGATCTTGGCCTTGGGATTGGTGGGACGCATGACGGCTGTCTTGACGGTATGCCCCGCTTGGATGGCCTCTTGCTCAGTCAGTCCCACGCGGGACAGCGGAGGATCGATGAAAACGCTGTAGGGCACATTGCGTCGGTCGCTTAAGGTATACGCTTTGCCGCCGAAGAGCTCCGCGCGTACGATGCGGTAATCATCCAGCGAGACGTAGGTAAACTGCGGCCCGCCTTTGACATCGCCCAGCGCCCAGATGGCGGGAGCTGTGGTATGCAGCTGTTCATCGACGATGATAGCGCCCCGTTCATCCACAGCCACACCAGCGCTGGCCAGATCGAGCGCTTGATGGTTGGGGCGGCGGCCAGCGGCCAAGAGCACCGCATCAGCGCGCAGCGTTTTTTGCTCGCCGGTCAAAACGTCTGTATAGAGCAGTTCTGCCTGCTGATCGCCGTTGGTCAGCCGTTCTGTGCGGGCGTTGAAGATCAGCGTGATGCCTTGCTTCTCCAAAATGCG
Organism: uncultured Peptococcaceae bacterium; assembly: GCA_902496505.1. Taxonomy (GTDB): domain Bacteria; phylum Bacillota; class Peptococcia; order Peptococcales; family Peptococcaceae; genus CABVBB01. The sequence continues at coordinate 115 of CABVBB010000008.1, read as the reverse complement.
CTGGACTTCCTCAGCGATCACCTTGTCTTCCTTCGGCAGGAAGCGGTCGTACTTGACCAAGACCGTCACCTGCGCGCCGAAACTGCGGTACATATTAGCGTATTCCAAGCCAATA
>CABVBB010000007.1 GCA_902496505.1 uncultured Peptococcaceae bacterium | reverse complement strand
CGAGGTGCTCAACACGTGCGCGGTGCTCAAAGACGGCAGACTTTATAATACCAAGACGCTGCGCCGTCTAGAGGATAAGGACGAGATCGCAGCTATGCTGGCGCGGGTGCTGGCTGGCGAAACGGTGGTGGAGCGCTGGTATCCCAAGGCGCAGCATCAGGGACGCTCCTATGATCTGCGGGCGGTGGTGCAGTTCGGCCGATTAGACTATCTGGTGGCGCGGGCCTCGCGGGGGCCGATCACCAATTTGCAGCTCAATAACGGCGCGGTGCCTGTGGGTGAACTGGGGCTGGCGCCGGAGGTGCTGGAGGCGGTGGCGGACGTCTGCGTGCAGGCGCTTGAAGCGCTGCCGGGGCTTCGTTATGCGGGGCTGGATGTGCTCTTAGATGAGCAGACGCTTACGCCGCGCATCATTGAGGTCAATGGGCAGGGCGATCTGATCTATCAAGATATTTTCGCGGACAACCGGATCTATTCTCGGCAGGCCGCATATTTTTTGCAGATGAGGGGAGGGGTATGATGGACTGGGGAGAGACACCTTTTTCAGAGGAGAAGGTCAAGCAGCCAGCGGTGGATATGCAGCAAATAGTGGGCACTCATGATCTGCTCTTCGTGTGTCTGGATACGCTGCGCTATGATGTGGCCAAGGCGGAGGAGGAAGCGGGACGCACGCCGGTGCTCAACCGCTTCGGTCCTTGGGAGAAGCGGCAGGCCGCGGGGAATTTTACCTATCCGTCGCATCACGCCATGTTTGCGGGATTTTTGCCGCTGCCTTTTGAGGCCAAGAGCATGCAGGAGGGCGAGATGCTCTTTTTCCCGCAGAGCGTGGGTCTGGGCCGCAAAGGGCCGCAGGGCGCGTACTGCTATGATGCGCCCACCTTTGTCCAGGCGCTGGCAGCAGAGGGCTATGCGACTATCTGCATCGGCGGCGTGTCGTTCTTTGACAAGCGCTCAGCGCTGGGTAGCGTGTTTCCAGCCATGTTTGAGCAGAGCTATTGGCAGCCGGCTTTTGGCTGTCAGGTGCCGGAGAGCACGGAGCGGCAGGTGGCCTTTGCCCTCACGCGTCTGGCTCGGGTGCCTAAGGCGCAGCGGGTAATGATGTATATCAATATCGATGCCATCCACTATCCCAATTATTTTTATCTCCCGGGAGAGCGCGAGGACAATGTGCGCACTCACGCGGCGGCACTGCGCTATGTGGATGGGCAGTTGGCGCCGCTTTTTGCAGCGTTCGGCCAGCGGGGGCCGACGTTTGTGATCTGCTGTTCCGACCACGGGACCTGCTATGGTGAGGATGGCAGGGTCTTTCATGGACTGAATCATCCTGTGGTGGAAACAGTGCCCTATAAGCAATTTTTCCTGGGGCAGCCATGAATCGCTATCAGCAGTATATGTACAGCTATCCTCACAAAACAGCCTACGGCCCGTTAGCAGGCGTACGGCTGGATGATTACAAGCCGCGCCTGCTGGAAACGGCGGACAATAGTTTATACGTCCACGTGCCCTTCTGCGAGGCCAAATGCGGCTACTGCAATCTGTTCTCCTTAGCGGGGCAGCCGGAGACGGTGGTGACGGCCTATCTGGCGGCTATGCGCCGACAGTTGGCGCAGTATGAGCTGGGGCAGGTGACTTTTCGCGACTTGACCATCGGCGGGGGCACGCCGCTTTATTTGTCTGCGCAGGCTTTAGAAGCGCTCTTGTCGCTGGCGCGGGAAGGGGTGCATTACGCTGCGGCAAAGCCGGAGATCATCATCGAGACGTCGCCTCGGCAGACCACGGCAGATAAGGTGCAGGTGCTGCGGCAATTCGGTGTGACGCGGGTCAGCTTGGGCGTGCAGAGTTTTCACGATACAGAGCTGCGCACGCTGGGGCGGGTGCATCGCCGGGAGGACATCCACCGCGCGCTGCGGCTCCTGCGGGCAGCGGACTTTGCCTGTCTCAACGTGGATCTGATCTACGGCGTGCCAGGACAAAGCGCCGAATCGGTCAGCGCCAGTCTGGACGAGGCGCTCTCTTACCAGCCGGAAGAAATTTTTCTCTATCCGCTCTATGTCAAGCCGGGCACAGGACTTTACCGCCAAGGCCAACGGGTGAGCGAGGAAGCCTATCCGCTCTACCGCCTGCTGCGGGAAAAATTGCTGGCCCAGGGCTATGGGCAATCCTCCATGCGCCGCTTCGTGCGCGGCGGCGTCGCGGAGGCCGAGTCTTGGCAGGGCTGCGGCTATCATGAGCACACCATCGCCATTGGCTGCGGCGGCCGCAGCTACATTGACGAGCTGCATTTCTGCGTGCCCTACAGCGTGCGGCCAGAGGGCTGCGCACGGACGCTGGCGCATTATCTGCACAAAGGCGACCATCAGGCCATCACCCACGGCTACATTTTGTCTGCTGACGAACGAAGACGGCGCTATGTGCTCAAAAATCTGCTGGACTATCGCGGTCTGCCCACGGCGCAGTATGAGGCGCTCTTTGGCAGCGAGCCGCAGGCGGATTTTCCCGAGCTTTCAGCTTGGCAGGCAGCCGGCTGGGTCTATGCCGACGACGCGGGCAATTTGCGGCTGACGGAAGCGGGGCTGGATCTTTCCGACTATTTGGGACCGGCGCTGATCTCAGCTGAGGTGCGGGCCAAGATGGAGACGTGGCGCGATGAATGACCTAGAGCACATCGCCTACCGGGGGTATCTGCGCTCCTGCAATTATCACTGCGCCTACTGCCCGTTTTCCAAGCAGCAGTCATCCGCGGGCGAATTGGCTAAGGATCAAGCGGCGCTATATCGTTTCGTGGACAAGGTGAGGCATTTGCAAGGATCGCTCACGATCCAGCTGCTTCCCTACGGCGAAGCGCTGATCCATGACTATTATTGGCAGGCCTTGGCTGAGCTCAGTCAGCTGAGGCAAGTGCGGGCAGTGGGCTGTCAGACCAACCTGAGCTTTGATGTGGACACGGCGCTTGCTCTTTTTGCCCAAGCCGGCGGTGCGGTGCGCAAACTCAGACTGTGGTGTACGTTTCATCCGACTATGACCACGGTGCAGGATTTTGCCGCCCAGTGTGCGGCGCTGCGGCAAAAAGGCGTGCGTTTTTCCGCCGGTGTGGTGGGCGATCCGGCGCAGCTGGCAGAGATCACGGCGCTGCGACAGGCGCTTCCGGCGGATGTTTACCTTTGGATCAATCGGCTGGATGGACTGAAGCGGCCTTACACTGCTGCGGAGCGGGCAGCTTTCACAGCCATCGATCCCTATTTCCCGCTGGAATTGGCCGAACCAGCGGCAGACGCGGCCAAGTGTTCCGGCGGGCGGACCACGCTCTTTGTCCGAGGAGACGGCGCGTGCTTCAGCTGCAATCTGGCTCATCGATCATTGGGCAATTTTTACGAAGCGGAGCGGCTGGCGGAGACTGTGCACTGTTCGTCCCGGCGCTGCTCCTGCTATTTGGCCTATGCCCTGCGTGAGGATAGAGAGCAGCTGACCTTTTTTGACCAGCATCCGGCGTTTCGCATACCGATCCTGCACGAGGGCATCAAGGCGATCTTTTTCGATATAGACGGCACGCTGTTGGATGAGGCGGGTCATTTGCGGCCGCGCTTGGTCCAGAGCCTGGCGTACTTGGCGCAAAAGTATCCGCTTTATTTGGCGACCCAGCGGCCGGAAGCCAGCGCGCTGCGACTTTTGGGCGAGAGCCGAGGCTATTTCCGGGGCGGCGTCTTCGCCGACGGCGCGTACCTCAGGCCAACATGGGACGAGCCGCCTGAGGTGCAGCCGCTGAGCTTGGACGCGCAGGCCTTGGCAGCGTTGGAACGATTGGCGGACGAATGCCATTTGACGCTAAGACTGTATCGTGAGCGTGGGACGCTTTACAAGCTCACGCTGCACAGCCGCAGCGGTCAGCCCATCAGCGCAGATACCATAGAGGCCATGCAGGCTGTCACTGGTTCAGCACGGCTGAGCGCAGCAGGGGCGCTGCTGGGCATCGTGGCCGCTCAGGCGGACAAAGGGGCCGGGATGCGGGCGTTGGGCTGGCGGCCGGAGGAATCGGCCTATGTCGGCAACGCCGCCTGCGACGTACCGATCTTCGCCCAAGTAGGCACAGCCATAGCAGTTGCTGATGGCGCGCCCGAAGTCTTGGCCGCAGCCGACTATGTGCTGCCCGTTTAAATAGTGACCATAGAAAAAATCAGCCGCACCTACGATTTTCTGCATGGGTGCGGCTGATTTGTATCTTGTTTGAATTCCAGCATAGTGTTACAATAATCTTTTAAGAGATGAATGAATTTGTATAGAGTGAGGTGAGTCTATTGGATCTGATGTTAGATAAAGTCATGCCCCAAAATACAGAAGCCGAGCGCGCTGTGTTGTCGGCAATGTTTTTTGACCGCGAGGCGATTTATGAGGTCACGCAGATCTTGAAGGCTGAGGACTTCTATCGGCAGGATCATGAAGTGCTTTTCCAGACCATTCTGGAGCTGAACGAAAAAGGTCAGCCAGTAGACCTCATCACTGTCACCAATAAACTCCAGCAGGACGGCAATGTGGAGAAGGCCGGCGGCATCACCTATTTGGCGCAGATCAACGGCGAAGCCTACACTGCCGCCAATTTGGTCTATTACGCCAATATCGTCAAAGAAAAAGCCATGCTCCGGGAGCTTATCCGCGTCACCACCAATCTGGCCAACCGCGGCTACCAAGCCAGCGAAGAAGCGGATCAGCTTTTGGACGACGCCGAGCGGATGATCATGGAGCTGTCGCAGGACAAGGTGCGCAAAGGCCTCACCCCCATCAGCGGCGTCATCGACGATACCATTGCCCGCCTGGAATACCTATATAATAAAAAAGATGGCCTGACTGGTCTGACCTCTGGCTTTGTGGATCTGGACAAGGTCACCTCCGGCTGGCAGAATTCGGACTTCGTCATCATCGCGGCCCGCCCGGCTATGGGTAAAACGGCGTTTTGTCTGAACATGGCTCAAAACGCTGCCATCGAGAGCGGTCGGCCTGTGGCTGTATTTTCTTTGGAAATGTCCAAGGAGCAGCTGGTCCAGCGTATGGTTTCCTCAGCCGCTGAATTGGATCAGCAGAAGCTGCGCACCGGGCGCTTGCAGGAGGAAGACTGGGCGACCTTAGTCAGCGCAGTGGGCCCTTTGGCCGAAGCACCCATTTATCTGGACGATACGCCCGCTGTGAGCGTGCGCGATATCCGCGCCAAATGCCGCCGGCTCAAGGTGGAAAAAGATCTGGCGCTGGTCATTATCGACTACTTGCAGCTGATGAGCGGCAATGGCCGCAGCGAAAGCCGCCAGCAGGAGGTCTCGCAGATCTCCCGCTCGCTCAAGGCTTTGGCCAGAGAGCTCAATGTGCCCATCATCGCGCTGTCCCAGCTCAGCCGTTCCGCTGAGCAGAGCGCCGACAAAAAGCCCAGCCTCAGCCACCTGCGCGAATCCGGTTCCCTGGAGCAGGATGCCGATATCGTTATGTTCATCCATCGAGATGAATACTACAACCCCGATTCCGAAAAAAAAGGCATTGCCGAGATCATCATTGCCAAGCACAGAAACGGCGCTACCGGCACCGTCGAGCTCAGCTTCCGCAAAGAGTTCGTCAAGTTCGGCAATTTGTACAAAGGAGACTGAGACCATGGAAACCATCACTTTGCAGCAGGGACTGTCCAAAACTTCTCCAGCCCGCTTGATCCGTCAGGCGGTATTTGTGGAGGAGCAGGGCTTTGCCAATGAATTTGACGATACCGATGCAATTGCTTGGCACATCGTGCTTTCCGTTGACGGCGAGCCAGCCGCCTGTGGCCGCACCTTCCCCAAAGAAGGCTGCGACGGCACGTACATCATCGGCCGCGTCGCTGTCCTGCCGCCTTTCCGCGGCCGCCGCGTGGGCCGTATGCTCATGGGCGCCCTGGAAGCACAGGCGCAGAAGCTGGGCGCGCAGAAGATCGAGCTCTCCGCTCAGGAACAGGCCATGGGCTTTTACCAGAAGCTGGGCTATCAAGCGGTGGGCGACCTCTACAACGACGAACATTGTCCCCATATGCTGATGGTCAAAACTTTATCAGGAGGCGAAGCAGATGAATGACGTTCTCGATTGTTTATTCACCCGCAGAAGTATCAAGAAATACACTGCCCAGCCCGTTGAACGGGAAAAATTGGAGCAGATCGTCCAGGCTGGGACCTACGCCGCCAATGGCCGCGGCATTCAGTCACCTATCATCATTGCTGTGACCGCACCAGCCGTGCGCAATGAGCTGGCCCAGCTCAACGCCGCTGTGATGAAGGCGCAGACCGATCCCTTCTACGGCGCGCCGGTGGTGCTCTGCGTCTTAGCTGACCGCAGCTGCCCCACCCATGTCAACGACGGCAGCCTGGTCATCGGCAATATGCTGGCCGCCGCCCATTCTCTAGGCTTAGGCAGCTGCTGGATCCACCGCGCCAAAGAAGTCTTCGACACCGAGCGCGGCCGCGAGCTCCTCGCCCAATGGGGCCTCACCGGCGACTACGAAGGCGTCGGCTTCTGCATCGTCGGCTACCCCGACGGCCAGCCGCCTAAGGCCAAAGCACGCAAAGATCACTACGTCACCTGGGTAGAATAGCAATAGAAAAAAGAGCAGACCGCGCGGTCTGCTCTTTTTGGCGTTAGTGTGATCTAGCAGATGTCCAACGTCTGCTGTGGAAAAAGTAAGGCAGGCGTTTTGTGAGAGAAGGTGGAAGAAAAGAATAAATGCACAAACAAAAAGGGAGGAATGACGATGCTGTATGGACGGACGGAGTTGTGTGAGGAGCGGGAGGCCAGGCGGCTTTTGGCGGAGCATGAGGCGCTGGGGGAGGAGCTTTGGGCGGCGCGGGAGGCGGAGCTTTGGCTGGATGAGACGGGCGCGGTCTTAGGATTGAGGCAGCCGCTTGGGGAGCATCTTGATCATGTGAGCCAGGGCTGCGAGGCGGACTGTGGACGCTGGGGCAGTGAGGAAGTCGGGCGGGTCTTGGGCCTTTTGCATGATCTAGGCAAGATGAGTCGGGATTTTCAGCGGCGGTTGGCGGGTGAGCGGGTGCAGACGGATCATGCCACAGCGGGAATGCTGGCCTGCGGACAGCTGGATGGGCCACGCCAGGACAATCTTTATTACAAGTTGATGGCATACGCTGTTGCCGGCCACCACAGCGGGCTTTTGGACTATGGCGATGCGTTGGATCAGGTTGCGTCCATGGCCCGACGGGCCTATTGCCACCAAGATGAAGCGGCGCAGGTGCAAAAGTGGCTAGAAGAGCTGGGGGAGGAGCGGCTGCGTTTACAGGAGAAGGGGCCCGCTTGGCGGCCGATGAAAAGCCTTGAGGATCTGGCAGTGGCGATGGAGTTTTACACCCGTTTTCTTTTTTCAACGCTGGTGGACAATGACCGGTTTGACGCGCAGTGTTTCAGCTGGCCTCAGTTGAGCCGGAGCCGCCACAGCGGGCCGAGTTTAGAAACGATGCGTTTGCAGCTTGAGGAGCATATGCGGCAGCTGACAGCGCAGAAGCAAGATACGCCGCTGGGGAAGATCCGGCAGGAGATCGTCGAGGACTGCCGTCAAAAGGCTGCGCTGGAACCGGGATTTTTCGAGCTGAATGTGCCGACTGGCGGAGGGAAGACCTTGGCTTCGCTGACTTTTGCTTTGGAGCACGCGCGTGGACGGGATTTTGACCGCGTGATCTATGCGCTGCCCTTCACGGCCATCATCGAGCAGAATGCGCAGGTCTATCGGGAGATTTTCGGCGAGTCAGCCGTCATTGAAAGCCACTGCCAGTTTGAAGCGCCGGAGGAAAAAGAGGAAGCGAAGCTGGTCAAGCTCTTTATGGAGAATTTTGATGGGCCGCTGGTGGTGACCACCAATGTCACGTTCTTTGAGAGCATTTACACCCATAAGCCGTCTAAGGCGCGCAAGCTGCACCATTATGCGCACAGTATCATCATTCTCGATGAGGCACAGGCCATTCCCAATGATTTTGTGAAGCCTTGTCTGCGGGCGCTTGCGGAACTGGTCGATCATTATGGCTGCACGGTGGTCTTCTGTACGGCGACGCAGCCGGACTTTGCGGGCAATGGCCTTTTGCCGCCGGAATGGGCTGTGCGGGAGATCATAAACGATGCGCCGGGATTGTTTAAAGCTCTAAAGCGTACACAGGGCGTTTATCTGGGGGCGTGCGATCTGGAGGATATAGCCGAACGGCTGGCTGAACAGGAGCAGTGTCTGTGCATCGTCAATACCAAACGCCACGCGGTGGATCTTTTCGAGCGCCTGCCGCAGGAGGAAGGCACGTATCATCTGAGCACGCTGATGTATCCAGAGCATCGCAAAACGATCATTAAAGCGATCAAGGAGCGGCTGCGGCTGGGGCTGCCCTGCCGAGTGGTCTCGACGCAGCTTTTGGAGGCGGGGGTGGATCTGGATTTTCCGGTGGTCTATCGTTCCATGAGCGGCATCGATTCGCTGGTCCAGGCGGCGGGCCGCTGCAATCGGGAGAAGCGTCAGCCTGTCGCGCCGGTCTATGTCTTTGTACCGGAGGAAACATATCGCGGCAAAGGCCATTTGGCGCTGACCGCGCAGATCGGCCAGCAGATCGCCGAAGAATACGCCGATTTTCTGGGGCTGGAGGCGATACAGGCGTATTTCGCTAAGCTGTATCATTTGACCGATCATCGGCTGGATGCGAAGGCTATTTTGCAGCATGACAGTCAGGCGGTGAAGGCCTATCATTTTGCTTTTGAAACCATTGGCTGCGCCTTTAAAATGATCGAGGACGATGGGCAGGGCGTGGTGATCCCCGCCACGGCTGAGGTGGAAAATGCGCTGCGCTCGCTGCCCTTTACCGACGATCCGGGCAAAGTGCTGCGCAAGCTCGGCGCCTATACCGTGTCGCTGGCCAACTTTCAGCTGCGGGAATTGGCAGACGGCGGCCATATCCACCAAGAACACGGCCTGTGGATCCTCAATGATCTGGCCGATTATGACGCGCAAAAGGGCCTGCAGATCAAAGGCCTAAGCGAACTGGATTATTTTTTGTGAGATGCAAAAGAGACAAGACTGCGAAAGTCTTGTCTCTTTATGATATGGTGACGCTTCAAGGGCCTAGGATAGAGAAATGATCTTCTGTTTGTAAGCATTCTTCCACCCAAGGGGATAATTCCAAGAGAGCCGCTTGAGCCGCTGGAGTGCCTTGGGTGTTGATCAGCTGCTTGATCTCCACCCATTGCTGCGCGTTGACAACAGTTGGGCCGTAAGGATTAAAATGGGGAAGGACTTGCGTGATGACCGGGTAAAGTTTAAGATGCCAAAAGATATCATCATGCATGAAGAGAGAATCCGCCTGCCAGTGTTTGGGCTCCCCATGATCATAATTACCGCGCTGAAATTCATAATAACAGCCGCCTTTACAGTGTCGGGTGCAATAAGCCATATAAATAGACCTCCTTAAATAACGGATAGTTGCTAAAATAAGTATGCAGCAAGTCCGAATATAGGTCAAGATAGAGGTGGTCAAAGGCTTTATAAACTGGTATACTTTTCTTGAAAGGAGTGTGAGGCCAATGTATGGATGTACACTGTGCGTCTGGGGAGATTATGCCCTGTTCACGCGTCCGGAGATGAAGGCGGAGCGGGTGAGCTACGATGTGATGACGCCCTCAGCAGCGCGGGGGATATTGGAAGCGATCCACTGGAAACCGGCTATTCGCTGGGTGGTGGACGAGATCTGGGTGCTTAATGAGATCAAGTTTTCTAATATTCGCCGTAATGAAGTGAAGAGCAAGATCACGGATCGGGAAGTCAATCAGGCGATGAAAACGGGACAGGCGATCTACCTGAATGCCAGCAGCAGTGAGGAACGGCAGCAGCGGGCGGCGCTGGTGCTCAAAGATGTGGCTTATGTGATCAAGGCGCATTTTGAGCTCACCGACCGTGCTGGCGAAAGAGACAATGAGGCCAAGCATCACGATATATTTATGCGCAGGGCGCGCAAGGGGCAGTGCTATATGCAGCCGTATCTGGGCTGTCGGGAGTTTCCGGCGCACTTCCGCTTGATCGAAGTGGGTGAGCCAGACTATAAGCCCATCGCCCTGACCAAGGATCTGGGCTATATGCTCTATGATCTGGATTATGGACATGATGATCAGCCGGTCTTTTTTCGTGCGCAGCTGGAAGAAGGCGTGCTGCGTATCCCTGAGGAAGTCAAAAAGAAGGTGCAGCTATGATCTTGCAGTCTTTGCAGCAATGCTACCAGCTGATGGCAGCCGATGAACAGTTTGAGGTGGCGCCTCTTGGTCAGTCTATGGTGGAGATCTGGTTTGAAATTGAGCTTCGTCCGGATGGGCAGATCGCGGCAGTGTATGATCTGCGCAATGGCAAAAAGGGCAAGCGCATCCTGGTGCCGGAGCAAAAAGGCCGCTCGGGCAAGAATCCGCCGGCGTATGTATTTTGCGATAAGAGCAAATATTTCTTCGGCAAAGAGCTGAGCAAAGGCCAGTGGATGGAGACGCCGAGCAGTTTGGAAAACGCTGCAGCGCAGCATCAGGCGCTGCTATCTGATCTGGCAGACGAGGGCGCGCAGGCGATGCTGCACTTTTTGACCTTGGCCCAGGCAGGGGAATTGCAATTGGACAAGGTGCCGGAGGATGTCTTTGCCAGCGGACGCAATCTGGCTTTTCGCCTGAGCGGCGACCGAGCGTATCTGCATGAGCGGCCGCTCATCGCCCAGCGTCTGAAGGAGCGGCTGGCGAGCGCAGGCGATGGTGAGGTTGTGCGCGGTACGTGTCTTTTGAGCGGTGCGGAAAATGTGCCCATCGCCCGGACCCATACGCTGATTAAAGGGGTGCGCGGCAGCAATACCACCGGCGCGACTATTGCCGGATTCAATTTTAAGGCCGTGGAGTCCTATGGCAAAAGCCAAAGCTACAACAGCCCGGTGTCTGAACAGGCTATGTTTGAATACACCACAGCGCTCAATATGCTCTTGAGATCGCCTAAGAATCGTCTCTTCATCGGCGATGCCACCTGCGTTTTCTGGAATGAGCGGGAGATCGGCGGCCAGATCGATGATACCCTGCGGGCGTACTTGGCCGGATTCGAGGAAGACGAGGACGAGAGCGGCGCAGTGCTGGATCAAGAAAGCGCTGGCCGTACGGCCAATGTGCTCAAGCGCAGCCAGCAGGGACTTTATGTGGATGAGGCATTTTTGGCGGCGCATACGGAAACCAAGGTCTATATCCTGGGGCTGGCACCCAATGTAGCCAGACTTTCTATACGTTTTTGGTATACCGATACCTTTGGCCATTTTGTCCGCCATTTGGAAGCCCACCAAAAGGATATGGCTCTGGTCGCACCCTTTGCCAAAATGCTGCCGCCGTCGCTAAGCGATATTTTGAAGGCCTCAGCTGCCCTGGGCAAGGTGGACAATGTACCCAATACGCTGGAAAATGGCCTGTTCACCGCAGTCATGGAGAATGGCCCTTATCCGCAGGGACTCTATCAGGCTATGCTCAGCCGTCTGCGGGCAGAGTGCGGCCGCCCTTTGGAAGAGGACAAAGACGCTTGGAAGAACAATCGGACATTTTATATTCGCGCGGCCATGCTCAAAGCTTATTTGAACCGCAAAAGCCGCATCTTAGGAGACCACAAGGAGGAGATCACTGTGAGCTTAAATGAAGAGAGCCAAAGCATCGGCTATCAGCTGGGCCGCGCTTTTGCCGTGCTGGAAGCGATCCAAAAGGATGCCAACGGTGCCGCTAATATCCGCGAGAAATATTTTCAGAGCGCTTCCGCCACGCCGGCAGCGGTATTTGGCCGTTTGCTGGGTCTGGCGCAGCACCACTTAGCTAAAAGCGGCGATACGTACCGCAAAGACAAGCTTTTGGAAGATATCTTGAATCGCATCGATGAGCTGCCCAAAACCCTGGATATGGAGGAGCAGGGACGGTTCATATTAGGCTACTATCACCAGAGACAGGCTTTGTTCACCCCCAATAAGGACAAGGCAGAGAGAAAGGATGAAGATCATGACAGCAATCGCTAATCGCTATGAATTCGTCATGTTGTTCGATGTAGAAAACGGCAATCCCAACGGCGACCCAGACGCAGGCAATATGCCCCGCATCGATCCAGAGACGGGCCACGGTCTGGTCACGGACGTCTGTATCAAGCGCAAGATCCGTAATTATGTTGAGATCACCCGCGAAGGACAGAGCGGTTATGAGATCTACGTCAAAGATGGCGTGCCGCTCAATGCCCAACACAAAAAAGCCTATCTGGCTAACGAATTGGAACCCAGCAAAGATCTGCCCAAAGATGTGCAGACCGCACAGAAGCTCACCGGTTTCATGTGCCAGAATTTTTACGATGTGCGCACCTTTGGCGCAGTCATGTCCACTAAGGTCAACTGCGGTCAAGTCCGCGGGCCTGTGCAGATCAATTTTGCCCGCAGCATCGATCCAATCATCCCGCAGGAGCTCACCATTACCCGCGTGACTGTCACCACAGAAGAAGATAAAGAGAAAAAAGATCACGAAATGGGCCGCAAACAGGTCGTACCCTATGGCCTTTATCGGGTAGAAGGGTATGTATCTGCCAATCTGGCGCGCAAGAGCACCGGCTTTTCCGATGAAGACTTGGCCCTTTTATGGGAAAGCCTGATCAATCTTTTTGAGCACGATCACAGTGCAGCCCGCGGCAAGATGGCCACCCGCAAGCTGATCGTTTTCAAGCATGACAGCGAGCTGGGCAATGCGCCTTCCCATCTGCTCTTTGACCGTATCCAGGTCAAACGCCGCACCGATAAGCCTGCCCGCAGCTACAGCGATTATGACGTCACCATCGATCAAGACAATTTGCCGCAGGGCGTGACATTGATAGAAATGTTATGAGAGATACAGACGACTATTTGATGCTCTCCGGTATCCAGCATTTCAGCTACTGCAAACGGCAATGGGCGCTCATTCATTTAGAAGGTGTCTGGGCGGAGAATACACGTACCTTTGGCGGCGGCCAGATGCACGAGCGGGCGGACGACCCGTTCTTCGTCCAGAGCCGCGGTCAGGTGCGCATTTCACGGGCCATGCCCTTGGTGTCGCACCAGCTGGAGCTCACCGGCATCAGCGATGTGGTCGAGTTCTACCAAAGTCCCAGCGGCATAACCCTGCCCGGCGAAGAAGGACTTTGGCAGATCCGCCCCGTGGAATACAAATACGGCCGGCCCAAAGAAGACCATTGTGATCTGGTACAGCTCACTGCTCAAGCGATTTGTCTGGAAGAAATGTTTCAGACCACCATCAAAGAGGGCGCGATCTATTATGGGCAGACCAGACACCGCGTAGATGTTGAGTTCACAGAGGAGCTGCGGCAGGAAACCAAAGCGCTGGCCGCAGAAATGTATGAGTGGCTGGAAAGCGGCCAGCTGCCGCCAGCCCATTATCAAGCCAGCTGCAAAAATTGTTCGCTCTATGATCTCTGCGCACCCAAGCTGAAAGACGATCAGGCCATTCGCCGCTATCTGGCCAAGGCCATGGAATAAAGGAGGAGCTATGCGGAAATTAGCCAATACGCTTTATGTGACCAGCCCCGAGGCTTATTTATCCAAAGAAGGCGAAAACGTCGTTGTCTCCATCAAAGGTGAAAAAGACCACCATTTGCCCATCCATAATCTGGAGAGTATCGTCTGCTTCGGTTATCAGGGAGCCAGCCCGCAGCTGATGGCACTCTGTGCGGAGCGCGGCGTGGCGCTGTCCTTTCTTTCCGAGCATGGCCGATTCCGCTGCCGCGTTATCGGCTCGGATCGGGGCAATATCCTGCTGCGCAAAAAGCAATACCGCGCCAGCGACGATGAAGCTGCCAGCGGCCGTTTGGCCCGCAGTTTTGTCATCGGCAAGCTGGTCAACTGCCGCTATGTGCTCCGCCGCTTTCGGCGGGATCATGCTGAGCGCTGCACAGAAGGATTTTTGCAGGCTCTAGAACAGCTGGAAGAGCTGATCGGCATCATCAAGCAAGAAGAAAACCCCACTGTTGCCACTGTCCGCGGCTGGGAAGGCAATGGCGCTCGAGTGTATTTCTCCGCCTTTGGCGAGCTCATTCTTGTCGATCACGATGTCTTTGCTTTTCGCGGACGCAACAAACGGCCACCCTTGGATGCCGTCAATGCGCTGCTGTCCTGGACGTATACCCTTTTGATGCACGATGTGCAATCGGCGCTGGAAACAGTGGGTTTAGACGTCCAGGCGGGCTTTCTGCACAGAGACCGTCCCGGCCGCAGCAGTTTGGCCTTGGATCTGATGGAAGAATTGCGCCCCTATCTGGCCGACCGCTTCGTGCTGACCTTGATCAATGATCGTATCGTCGGTCCGGGGGATTTTTACCGCAAAGAAAATGGCGCCGTCTTACTGGAGCCAGACAGCCGCAAAAAAATTCTCAAGCGCTGGCAGGAACGCAAAAAAGATACCATCACCCATGACATCTTCGATGAGAAAATGGAGATCGGCCTGCTGCCCTACGCGCAAGCCATGCTCCTAGCCCGCACCATTCGCGGCGACTTGTCCCTCTATCCACCCTATATCGCTAAATAGGAGGCCACGCGATGCTCATTCTCATCACCTATGATGTATCCACCCAAACCGAGGCTGGCCGCAAGCGCCTGCGCCAAGTCGCCAAGACCTGCCAAAATTACGGCGTGCGGGTGCAGAACTCCGTCTTCGAATGTGTTGTTGACTCCGTGCAGCTGCAAATGCTCAAAACCAGTCTCAACGCGATCATCGATCCCGAACAAGACAGCCTGCGCTATTACAACCTAGGTAAAAACGGCCGCGCCAAAGTAGAACACATCGGCGCCAAAGCTGCCTTGGATATGGAAGATACCCTGATCCTCTAAACAAAACAGCAAGAAGGCCAAGCTGCGAACCCCAAGTGAACACCGATCCCCTAGGCGGTTCGCAGCCCTGCTTCTAAACAGAAAAAACCGCCAAGAGGGCAAAAAAGGATGCTTCGTGCAAGCCCATGATACCCCCTTCGCAAAACAGCTCATGGCAATAGGCTTGGATAGCCTACTGCCACAGGCTGCCGTCGCACCCCACGCGGGTGCGTGGATTGAAACGCCTGATAATAAGCCCAACCTGGGCGGAACCCCCGTCGCACCCCACGCGGGTGCGTGGATTGAAACATTGTCAACGCGATTTTTTATTGACTTTGACACATTGTCGCACCCCACGCGGGTGCGTGGATTGAAACTATGCGCTCACTGTCAGCAGGTTTTAGTGTTTTGGTCGCACCCCACGCGGGTGCGTGGATTGAAACGACTTATGCTAAGGAGATTGACGATAACCTAAAGCAGTCGCACCCCACGCGGGTGCGTGGATTGAAACTCCGGCTGGAACGGAAATGTTGTTGGATAGCCAAGCTGTCGCACCCCACGCGGGTGCGTGGATTGAAACATTCCCCTTGGGTCCGCTTCGGCGATGTGGCCTAGTCGCACCCCACGCGGGTGCGTGGATTGAAACCGCGTCGCTCGGCCTCATCCTCATACCATCCTAAGTCGCACCCCACGCGGG
>CABVBB010000006.1 GCA_902496505.1 uncultured Peptococcaceae bacterium | reverse complement strand
GAGTGTTATCTCAATCCTGACCCGCAGAACGCGATCTTTGAAGTCTGGGTGCCCGTGACCCGAAAAGCATAGATCTTAAAAGGATAGGCTAGAGCCTGACTTAGTAATGATACTAGGTCAGGCTCTTTTTTTACGCTGCCAAGAGATCCTTGCAGGAGAAGCGGCGCATCAATTTTTATTTGCAGCGTTATTTTTTGGGGCAAATTTGTACTGATTCATTATGGCCGCGCCAAGCCTTATAATAAAATCATTCGATGGATAACATTCATTCAAGTAAAGGAGCGAACATGATGACAAAACAACTTACTAAGAAAGTCATGGTCCTGGGTATTGACGGTATGGATCCGCGCATTACCCGCTATCTGGTCGATCAGGGCGAACTGCCCAATATCAAGACCTACATCGAGCGCGGCGGCTGCCGAGAAGATTTGGTGATGCTGGGCATCGTCCCCACTATCACCCCTCCCGGCTGGACCTCACTGGCTACCGGTGCTTATCCGGCCACGCACGGCATCACCTGCTTCTGGAACAGTGATCCAGTAGATAAGAGCAAGCTGATCTATTCTCTGGACTCCACGATGTGCAAAGCAGAAGGCGTATGGAATGCTGCTGCAGAAGCTGGGCTCAGGACACTGGTCTTCCATTGGCCTGGTTCCAGCTGGCCTCCTACCAGCGACAGCCCCAATCTGCACGTGGTCGATGGCGTTCAGCCAGGCTTCGTAGGCTTCGGCACAGCCATGAAGGAAGACGAAGTCATGGTCAACGCCAATGAGATCGTCACTGAGCTCAAATATGTGGCTGGCGGCGCTCATTCCAATACGGGCGCTGGCTGCATCATTTCCGATCTGGAAGTCAAAGAAGCGTCCGCTGGCGCCAAGGCTTCGCAGAATTCCTGCCAAAACGCCGGCGCTTCCGTGGATAACGTCATGCTGACGCTGGAAGACGGCGAATTCTCCATTGAGAACACCCCTTATGACGTGGTCAATGCACCGCTCACAGCCGCTCATGGCTGGGAGATCGACGTACCGCAGGACGCCAAGGAATTCACCATGCTTTTATCCCAAGGCTATGTGAGACGGCCCTGCCTGGTGCTCAAAGATGAGAGCGGCCGATACGAGACCGTCCAAGTCTTCAAGAGCAAAAAAGATGCAGAACCGATGCTGGTGCTGAAATTAGGCGAGCTCTCTCCGGCCATCGTCGATGATGTGGTCCTGGCTGACGGCAGCAAAGTTTCCTGCTTCCGCGCGTACAAATTCTTCCGCCTCACCGAAGAGGCTGATCAGCTCAGCGTTTGGGCAGGCCGCGCTTTTGAATGCGACAATGATCTGGTCTGGCATCCCAAATCGCTCTACAAAGAGATCGTTGAAAATGTCGGCTACTATACCACTTCTTCCAGCCGCGGCGGCAAGATCCCCTTTTTCACCAAAGAACTGATGCTGCCCACTTGGGAAGCTTACTGCAACTGGCAGGCGGACTGCTTGGAATACTTCATCCAAAACGACCGCTACGATCTGATCATGACCCATCTGCACAATGTCGACGGCATCGGCCACAGCCTCTGGCCCCATGCGATCGCCAACAAACACACCGACCCTGCTGATGTCGCCGTCAACAGAGAATATGTCATCGAAGCCTATCGCCAGACTGACCGTTATCTCGGCCGCTTCCTCAAATACATCGACGAAGGCTGGAACATCATCATCACCTCTGACCACGGCCTGTTGATCGAGCGGGAAGAAGAACCAGCGCTCATGGGCGATGCTTTCGGCGTCAATGCCAAAGTCATGGACGACTTGGGACTGACCGTGCTCAAACGGGATGCGGACGGCAATATCACCAAAGAGATCGATTGGGATAAGACCATTGCTATCGCCCCGCGGACCTGCCATATTTATCTGAATATCAAAGGCCGCGATCCGCATGGCATCGTTGATCCAAAAGATCAGTATCAAGTCGAGCAGGATATCATCGACAAACTCTATGCGTACCGTGATCCCAAGACCGGCCGTCGCTTGATCACCTTGGCCCTGCGCAATAAGGAAGGCATGCTCTTAGGCGCTTCCGGCCCAGAATTCGGCGATATCGTTTACTGGACAGAAGAAGGCTTCCACCGCGTCCATGGCGACTCCTTATCCACCATGACCGGCGAATTCCACACCTCCGTTTCCCCGATCTTCATCGCCTGCGGGCCGAATATCAAACCAGGCTATACGGACCGCGTCATTCGCGAAGTAGATGTCGCACCGACCATTTCCGAACTGCTGGATATCCGCAAGCCTGCTCAGTGCGAAGGCGCACCAGTCTATCAGATCATCGCGCAGTAAACGTGTCCTTGAGAAGCATTGGGAGAGCGTTCTCCCAATGCGATTTTTTAAACAGAGAGTCAGATCGAAAGGACCCTGGTATTATTTAGAGAAGTTAAAGTTGCAATAGTAGAAATCATCAGCAATATCTTGCGTGAGGATCATCAGAAAATTTTTAGATTAAAAAGTGCGTAGAAAGGGGCAATAATAATGGCAGAGGCAGCACAAGCAGTAAACTGCGGCTATTTTGATGGATTTAAGTTAGGCAAGAAACAAAAACATTTTCTTTGGATCGCCGCCTTGGCGTATGCCTTTGAAATGATCGACGGCGGACTGTTCAACTATGTCACGCCAGTCCTGCAGGCCGACTGGGGCATTACCATGGAAAAAATTTCGACGTTGCAGTCGCTGACCTTTATCGGGATGTTTTTCGGCGGCTTCTTTGGCGGCTGGTTTGCGGACAAGATCGGCCGCAAGTGGGGACTATTGATCTCCATCGGCATCTTCTCTGTCGGCTCGCTGCTGACGATGATCTGCCAGCCGGATCATATCCTGACTTTGGAACTCAGCCGCTTCCTGACGGGTATGGGTGTCGTGGGTCAGGCGGTCATCGGCCAGGTCTATATCGCCGAAATGATGCCTAAGGAGAACCGCGGGCGCTATCAGGCGCTGACCGTGGCCTCCGGCACCATCTTCGTTCCGCTCAGCGCCATCGTCTGCAAATGGATCCTGGCTATGGGCGGCGAGTCCTGGCGCTGGATGTTCTTTCTGGGCGGCGGCGTAGCCATCCTCATGGTGCCGCTGGGCGCTGTGCTGCTTTTGGAATCTCCGCGCTGGCTGATCCAAAAGGGGCGGCAAGCGGAAGCAGAAAAAGTCGTAGAGTGCTGCATCGGCGTCAAGACAGACCTGAGCGCTCAGATGGCAGCCTGCAATACACAGGGCATCGGCATGATCAAGACGATGCAGATCATGTTCAGCAAGGCGTATATCAAACGGACTTTGGTCGTCTTGGTCGTCTGCTGGGGCGTTTTGATCGGCAATACCTACACCATGGGCTGGATCGCTGCGCTGCTTTCGGGCTTGGGTATGCCTTTGGCCACCATCATGACCATCATGGCCGTCTCCCAATGGGGCACGCCGATCGGTGACTTCGTCTGCTCCACCGTCGCCGAAAAAGGCGGACGTAAAGGGCCGATCGTTATCTTCTGCATGATCACCGGTGTCTGCTATATCGGCATCGGCTTCGTCAAAGGTGCGGCAGTCGCCTTTGCAGTGCTCTACTTCCTGCGCTGCGTCTTCGGCAACGGCGCCACTACAATGATGTGGAACTATACCGCTGAAAACTATCCGAATGCGATCCGCGGCAGCGCCAACGGCATCCTCATGGGTTCCGGCCGCCTGGTCGTGGCAGCCTCCATGGTGACTATCCCCATGTTTATGAACACCATCGGCTACACTGGCGTCATGACGGTCAATGGTCTGCTCTACATCATTCCAGCGCTGATCGTTTTGGCCATGGGCACCAAGACAGCGAATGTCAGCTTGGAAGAACTAGAGGTCAAAGAATAAAAAAACTCAGGCCGCCGACAAAAGCGCTCGACGCCAAAATACCGCCGCGAGGTCATCTTTCTGAGCAAGCTGTGACGCTCACTTGGTGTGGTCTAAGGCTCTCTCCTTTGGCAGGGGAGAGCCTTTTTGGGCTGTTTGGTAAATATTAAGTTTTGGTAAGCTTTGTTGACAGGGCTTTGGTGAACTCCTATAATGATGGTCAGTAAGCATAAAAATAAGAAGGAGGAAGTGCTTTGATCAAAAAATTGCTGAGTTATCTGGGGCAGTACAAAAAAGCGACGCTGTGGACGCCGGTCTTTGTGACGCTGGAGGTGGTCATGGAGGTCGTCATCCCGCTTTTGATGGCGAATTTGATCGACTACGGCATTGACGGCGGCAGTATGCCTCATATCGTCAAGATCGGCCTGGCGCTCTTGATCGCGGCGGCGATCTCGCTCTTGTTCGGCATGCTGGCGGGACGCAGTGCAGCAGCGGCTTCGGCAGGGTTTGCCAAAAATCTGCGGCAGGCGATGTATTACAAGGTGCAGACGTATTCGTTTGCCAATATCGACAAATTTTCCACCGCCAGCATCGTGACCCGGCTGACCACGGATGTGAGCAACGTGCAGATGGCCTTCCAAATGATCATCCGCATGGCCATGCGTGCGCCGGTGATGCTGGCGTTTTCGCTGGTGGTGTCCTTCAGCATCGACGCTAAGCTGTCGCTGGTCTTTGTTGGCTGCATCCCCATTTTGGGCATCGGGCTCTATCTGATCATGAGTCGGGCCCATCCGATCTTTGAACGGGTCTTCAAGCGCTACGACAAGCTCAATAATGTGGTGCAGGAAAATCTGCACGGCATCCGAGTGGTCAAAGCCTTTGTCCGGGAGGCGCACGAGACGGAAAAATTCCGCGCTATTTCCCAGGAGATCTATGAGGATTTCTCCAAAGCCGAAAAACTCTTGGCGTTCAACTCGCCTTTGATGCAGTTTTGTATGTATAGCTGCATGCTGTTGGTGTCGTGGTTTGGCGCGCGGACGATCGTAGCCTGCGGCAATGATCCGTTAAACGGGCTTTCTACCGGTGAATTGATGAGTCTCTTGACGTACGCCATGCAGATCTTGGGCAGTCTGATGATGCTCTCGATGGTCTTCGTGATGATCACCATTTCCCGTGCTTCCATGGAGCGTATCGTGGAAATATTGGAGGAGGAGAGCGATCTGGTCAACGGCGAAGCGCCGCTGACGACTGTGCCGGATGGTTCGGTGCGCTTTGAGAAGGTGTCGTTCAGCTACAATCGTCAGGCCGCCAAGCCGGTGCTGGCTGATATCGATCTCTCGATCGCTTCGGGAGAGACGGTGGGCATCATCGGCGGCACGGGTTCCTCCAAATCCAGCTTGATCCAGCTGATCCCCCGGCTGTACGATGCGACGGCCGGCCATGTGCTGGTGGGCGGCCATGATGTGCGCCGCTACGATCTGGATACGCTGCGCAATGCCGTAGCAGTGGTGCTGCAAAAGAACGTGCTTTTTTCCGGCACCATCAAGGATAATCTGCGCTGGGGCAATGCTGACGCCACCGATGCAGAACTGGTGCATGCCTGTCGGTTAGCCCAGGCGGATGGCTTTATCCAGACCTTTCCCCAAGGGTATGATACGTATATCGAGCAGGGCGGCAGCAATGTCTCCGGCGGGCAGAAGCAAAGGCTGTGTATTGCCCGGGCGCTCTTAAAAAAGCCCAAGATCCTCATCTTGGACGATTCCACCAGCGCGGTGGATACAGCGACCGAGGCGGCCATCCGCAAGGCGCTCTTGGAGGAGATACCCGATACGACCAAGATCATCATCGCGCAGCGCATCTCTTCGGTGCAGGATGCGGATAAGATCGTGGTCATGGATGAGGGCCGCATCAGCGCGGTGGGCGATCATGAGACGCTCTTAGCGAGCAGCGCCATTTACCGCGAAGTGTATGAATCGCAGACGAAAGGAAGTGGTTTCCATGCCTAAGTCCCATCCTATGCCTGGACCCAGACGCAAGGTGAGCAAGGTCACCATCAAGCGCCTGCTCTCGTATCTGGCGCCTTATAAGCTTCAGTTGACGCTGGTGGTGGTCTGCATCTTGCTCAGCGCAGTGGCCAGTGTGGTCTCGTCACTGTTTCTGCGGACGCTGATCGATGATTATATCGCGCCGCTGCTTTTGCAGGCGGTACCGGATTTCAGCGGCTTGTTCCTGATGCTCAGCAAAATGGCGGCGATCTTTGCAGTGGGCATCCTGGCCACACTGCTGTACAATCGGATCATGGTGGTGGCGGCGCAGGGCGTGCTGAAGACCATTCGCGATGAGATGTTTGAACATATGCAGACGCTGCCCATCAAGTACTTCGATACCCACAACCATGGCGACGTGATGAGCCACTACACTAACGATACGGATACGCTGCGGCAGATGATCGCGCAAAGCCTGCCGCAGGTGTTTTCCTCCATCGTGACGGTGACGGCGGTCTTTATCGCTATGCTGTCGCTGAGCGTCTGGCTGACGCTTTTCGTGGTGGTCTGCGTCTTTTTCATCATGAAACTGGTGGGCTTCGTGACCGGTAAGAGCGGCCGCTTTTTCGTCCGGCAGCAGCAGTCGCTGGGCAGTCTCAACGGCTACATCGAGGAGATGATCAACGGCCAAAAGGTCGTCAAGGTCTTCTGCCGGGAGGAACAAGCCAAGCAGGAGTTCGACCGGCGCAATGAGGAATTGTGCCAAAACGCCACCGAGGCCAATAAATTTGCCAATATCCTGATGCCCATCATGAACAACATGGGCTATGTGCTCTACGTGCTTTTGGCCGTGGTGGGCGGCGCTATGGGTCTGGCCCAGGTGCCCAATCTCAGCCTTGGCGGCACGGGCGTACTGACCTTGGGGATGATCGCTGCTTTTTTGCAGCTGTCCCGCAGCTTCATCATGCCACTGAGCCAGGTCTCCCAGCAGCTGGCCTCTGTGGCTATGGCCATGGCCGGCGCGGAACGGATCTTTGCGCTCATCGACGAGACCAGTGAGGTGGATGATGGTCAAGTGACGCTGGTCAATGTGGCTGGTGAGGCAAACGATCGTCATGAGAGCGCTGAGCGTACAGGTCAGTGGGCGTGGAAGCAGCCTCAGCCGGACGGCACGGCCCTTTACACGCCGCTTAAGGGCGAGGTACGCTTCTACGATGTGGATTTTGGCTATGAGCCGGACAAATTGGTGCTGCATGATATCTCGCTCTACGCCGAGCCTGGGCAGAAGATCGCCTTTGTGGGTGCCACCGGCGCGGGCAAGACGACCATCACCAATCTGATCAACCGTTTCTACGATCTGGCCGACGGCAAGATCCGCTACGACGGCATCAATATCAACAAGATCAAGAAAAGCGATCTGCGCCGCTCCTTAGGCATCGTGCTCCAGGACGTCAATCTCTTCACCGGCACGGTCATGGATAATATCCGCTACGGCAAGCTGGATGCGACTGATGAAGAATGCATCGCCGCCGCCAAATTGGCCAATGCCGACGGCTTCATCCGGATGCTGCCCGACGGTTATCAGACGCTGCTTTCAGGCGACGGCAGCGGCCTGTCTCAAGGCCAGCGGCAGCTGATCTCCATTGCCCGCGCGGCAGTGGCTGATCCGCCGGTGATGATCATGGATGAGGCCACCTCTTCCATCGATACCCGCACTGAAGCCATCGTGCAGAAGGGCATGGACAGTCTCATGCACGGCCGCACGGTCTTCGTCATTGCGCATCGGCTGTCCACCGTGCAGAATGCTGACGTCATCATGGTCCTCGATCAGGGCCGCATCATCGAGCGGGGCGATCATGAACGCTTGATCGCGGAGAAGGGGACGTATTACCGATTGTACACCGGCGCCTTTGAATTAGATTAAAAAAAAGCAGCCACCATCCGCTCGGATGGTGGCTGCTTTGGCGTGCGCTCAAGGGCGCTTATAGATAGTGTAATTGTTTTTGCCGTTTTTCTTGGTGCGGTAGAGGGCAAAGTCGGCGTTTTTGTAGAGCGTCTCGAAGTCTGACCCGGCTTCAGGCGCTAGGGCGATGCCGATACTGGGTGTCAGCTGATACTGGACGGTGCCGTCGGTATAGGTGTAGCGCAGGGCTGTGAGCAGCTGTTCTGCCTTATCCTGCACCTGCTGCGGCGAGGCCAGCGGGATGAAGGCGGCGAATTCATCACCGCCGATGCGGCCGACCACATCCCCTGGACGGAACTGGCTCTTGAGCACCTTGGCAAAATCAGCGATGACCGCATCACCGACCGCGTGACCTAAGGTATCGTTGACCTGCTTGAAGTTGTCAATATCCAAGATGAAGAAGGCGTGATCCTGCTCAGATTCTTCTCGCAGCGCCTTTTGGATGTAGGATTGGGTGGCGGCTTTATTGTAAAGTCCAGTGAGCGAATCGCGCTGCAGCTGCTCGTTCAGCCGTTTCTGCCGCTGTTTTTCTTCGTCGATGTTCTGCCGGTAGACAAACATACGGATGGACTGGTCATCGTCCCAATAGAAGATGTGGGTAGTGATGCGCACCCAGTAATAGCTCTGCTCATCATGCGTGATCAAGAATTCGTAGCTCAGATTCTCCAGGCCGCTTTCGTAGGCGGATAGGACATGCTCAGGCTTGAGCGTATTGATATAGCCCTCGCGGAATTCCTCTTTGATCTGCTGATTAGCGATCAGTTCCAGCGCTTGATCGTAAGGGGTGCCCGGCGGCACGCCCAGGCTGGCGAAATAAGCTTCTGTCTCTTCACTGGCGACACAATTATGGGTGATGTCTACCTCGTAAATGTTTTCGTAGATCTTTTCGGTAGCCGTTTGGAAGAGGGTGCGGTGCTCTTGTTCGCGGGCTACAGTGAGCTCCACGATCTGCGAATTATAGCGGCGGATGATCCCTGTGATCACCAAGAGCACGAAGACCACCACAGCGATGATGATCGCTATGCTCCAGATAAACTGCTGTTTGAGCTGGGCGTTGAGGGCAGCGGTGTTGTTGTCGATGACGAGATACCAATCCAGCGTGGGGATGTACTGAGTGATGATATAGCCGCTCTGCTGATCGTCGTACCAGAAAGAGGGCGCTTGCTGCGTATCCGGAGCAAGGACATTGGAAAAATCACCGTAGAGTCCCGTCTCGTACAGATTGACGCTTTCAAAGCCGGTCTGATCATTGGAGATCTCGATGGTGCCTGCTTTGTCGATGAGATAGATCTGCACATCGAATTCTTCCTCATAGCTGCGCAGGAGATCCTGGATATAACTGGTGGCAAAGCCTACGCCTACCACGCCCAGCACTTGGCCGCTCTCGTCGCGGATCTTGCAGTTGATGAAGATGGTGATGGCATTATTAGCGTGCGCCACCTCATCATTGTCGATGACCACATTATACTCTGCATCGGAGGCCAGGAAATCATAATACCACACATTCTCCGGATTGTCCTGTGTCAAGACACGATCCAGACCATTGTAATGATAATAGCGGTTGGTGGCAGTGGAGACGAGGAAGACCGAATCATAAGCGTATTTCTCCTGATAAGCCAGCAGATAACCCTGCATATTGTCCAAAAACACTTCATCCTCGGGCTGCTCTTTTTCTTGGAGGAGGAAGCTCTGCAAAAGGCGGTCATTGGCCATAGTCAGCGAGATGTGCACAGGCTTGGCAAACATGGAATCGATCCGATGGTAGACGCCTTCGGACAAAAGCTGCGAGACTTGCTCCACATCCCGCTCAAAGATACCTTTATTGGAATGATAACTGATCAAGGAGGTGACGCAGAAGCCCAGCACGATGATCAGGCAAACGAAAGCGTTGATTTTTACCAAAAGATTTTTTTTCATAAATAGTCCTTCTTTTTGACATGAAAATCAAAACGGCATCTGTTCGACAAGTCGAAGCAGGATGAATGTTTTGTCATGACTTCAGTATAGCAAAGAAAAGGACGATTGGCTATAAGCGTTTGCTGAGATAATTTAAAACGATAGTGCCACAAAAAAGCTGCAGGAAGATGAGCAGGGCGAAGGTGATGACCAGATAGCGGGAGCAGGGCATCATCACGCCGAAGACCGTCAGGATGGAGAAGATGCAGCACAGTGCGGTGAAGGTGAGCAGCATGATCGTATTGGTGATGCGGCCGGATTTGTCGCGCAGGGTGATATTGCGTTCATCGCGGGATTCGATGCGCTCTGTCTGAAGACGCTCTTGATACGCTTCAGTCCGCTCAGGGCGCGTCCAGTAATAATAACGCCACAAAAGGGACAGACCGCTGCCCAGACTGCCGCCGCCAAAGCCCCAAAGCAGCGCTTCGTAGGTGTATTCGCCCAAAAGGGCGATGAGGAACAGGGCCGCGCCGACAGCGGTATAAACGAGACCTGTATAGAGTGTATTCTTGTTCATTATGGACCTCCTTGTCAAATGTTTCAAAAAAGAGAAAATGCGGTAAGTAGGCGTGATCGCTCAGCAGGTCAGAGCCTTAGTTTTCGGCCTCCTCCTCGTAGATGAAGATATCCTCGATGGACAGACCAAAATAGCGGGCGATCTTGAAAGCCAGCAGAATAGAGGGATTGTAGCGGCCGTTTTCCAACGAACCGATGGTCTGGCGCGAGACTTCCAGGGCGCTGGCCAATTCCTCTTGCTTGATGCCGCGCTGGCGACGCAGCTCTTCCAAACGGTTTTTCACGGCGAGACTCCTTTCATGTAAATTACGCTTTCCATAATTTCATTATAGCCTGCCTGGGCAAAATGTCAAGCACACTTTCCATTATGTTTATCACTGCTGTGAACTTTCTTATAGCAATTTACGAAAAGGTGCGGTAAAATAAAAATGACATCACGCAAGGAGGAAGCAAATGAAAAAAAGAGGAATTTTGAGTATTATATTGTTACTGACGCTGCTGCTCTTGGCTGGCTGCGGACAAGAACCAGCTTTGAAGTCTCAAGTGCCGGCAGACGGGCAGCTGGAGGTGCACGTGATCGATGTCGGGCAGGCGGATGCCATCTTGGTCAAGACGCCGGATGCCGGCAATCTGCTCATTGACGGCGGTACCGGCGCAGCGGAAGAGGATCTGATCCGCTATCTCGAGAAACAGGGCGTCAGCCGCCTGGATTATGTGATCGCCACCCATCCCCACGAGGACCATATCGGCGGCTTGGATGCGGTGATCAAAAAATTCGACGTGGGCACAGTCTATATGCCCAAGGTCAGCCACACCACCAAGTCTTTTGAAAATATGCTTTTGGCCATCCAGAACAAAAATATTCCGGTGGTCGAGGCTAAAGCTGATGTGACGCTGCCCTTAGGGAGCGGCACGCAGGCCATGTTTTTAGCGCCCTGCGGCAGTGATTACGAATCGCTCAACGACTACAGCGCTGTGCTCAAGCTGGTCTATGGCGATACATCGTTTCTCCTGATGGGCGATGCAGAAAAAACGTCGGAAGAAGAGATGCTGGCGCATTACAGCGCGAAGACGCTCTCTTCCACCGTGCTCAAGGTCGGCCACCACGGCAGCAAGACCTCCAGTTCGGCGGCGTTTTTGCAGGCCGTGGATCCGCAGTGGGCGGCCATTTCTGTGGGCAAGGGCAATGATTACGGCCTGCCCAGCGATAAGACGCTCAAGGCTTTGCAGCAGCAGGGCATCACGTATTGGCGCACTGACGAAGTGGGGAGCATCGTTTTTTACAGCGATGGCCAGAGTGTGACCCGTGGCGAGGCAAAGATCAACGGAGCCGCAGCAGACGCACTGACTCCGGCTCCGGCTGAGAGCGAGCCGAGCAGTACAGAGGCGCCCAGCGTCACCATCACCTCGGTAGACCGCGCAGCAGAGATCGCTGTGCTGGCTAATACCGGCAGCGAAGCGGTAGACGTGAGCGGCTGGGTGCTGGTGAGCGTCAAAGGCGACCAGCGCTATACCTTTCCCACAGGGACGATCCTAGCCGGCGGCGGGACGCTGGAAGTGATCTCCGGCGAAGGCGCTAAGGCCCAGGACGGCCAGCTGCTCTGGGCAGCGCAGAATATCTGGAACAACAGCTATGACCCCGCGGAATTATATGACGCGCAGGGCCATTTGATCGCAGAATTTGGCAAATAGGAGGCAGATGACGATGATCATTTTAGAACGGTTTGAAGGTGACTGGGCTGTGCTGGAAATGGACGGCCAGATCTTTCAGGTGCCGGCATGCTTGGTACCGCCAGAGGCGCAGGAAGGCATGTGTCTGGCCGTTGATATTGCGGTAGATGACGGCGCGACTCAAGCGCGGGCCGAAGAGATACGCAAGATCTTTGACCAATTCTTTTGATAAAAAGAAGCGGACGTAAACAGCCGGCAGCCCTAAAAGCGAGACTGCGCTAAAAGACTGTGACGATCATGCAGGATATGGGGGAGTAAGGATGAAGCGATTTATACGATATGGGCTGATCAGTTTATTTGTGCTTTTGCTTCCCTTGGGCAGCATGATGGTCCACACGACCGTGCAGGCGCAGTCCTATAGTCAATTGATTAACTATGTAGGCATCGTGCGGGGCGCTACACAGCGTCTGGTCAAGCTGGAGCTGGTCCAGCAGCCCAATGATGGATTGATCACCTATCTGGATGGTATTTTGACAGAGCTTAACGGCGGGGAGGGGCCTTACGGGCTGATCACGCCCCGTGATGATGATTACCAGCAGGAATTGGCCCAGCTGGATGAGATGTGGAGTGCGCTCAAAGTGGAGATCAAGGCCTACCGGGCAGACGGTGCCAATGAGGCGGCCCTGCTGGCCTTGAGCGAAGCGTATTTTGAGCAGGCCAATGCCACCGTTTTTGCCGCTGACGCTTATGCGGTGCGCGAGACCCACAGGCTGCTGTTCATCTGTTTTGCGATGCTGGGCGTGATGCTCCTCACTTGGCTTTTGATCTTTGGCGCCAATTATAAGAAGGTGCTCCATCTGGAGAGCGCGAATAAAGCCCTGGACGACCAAGCCAAGCGCGATCCGCTGACTGGCGTCTATCAGTTCAGCGTCTTTAAGACAGCAGCGCAGCGCTTGCTGGATGCTGCTGATCAGGAAAAATACGCGCTGGTCTATGTGGATTTTTCCGATTTCAACTATGTCAACGAAGTATTCGGCTCCTTCTATGGCGATCAGATCCTTAGGCGCTACGGCGAGATCCTGCTGGCCTCCCTGCGGCCAGGCGAGCTGTGCGGCCGGGTGGTGGCGGATAATTTCGTTTTGTTGGTCCTTTACGACGAAAAAGCGGACATCGTGGCCAGACAGCGTCAGATCGACCAGGAGATCGTCCAGTACATGACCAATGTGCTCAAATGCCGGTCGCTCTCCACCAACTGCGGTATCTGCTGTCTGGAAGACACCATGGAAGAGCTGAAGATCGAGGGCTTTCTCGATCGGGCTAATTTTGCCCGCAAAACGGTCAAAAACGGCACCAATCCCAATTATGTCTTTTATGACGAAAGCATCCGCAATCGCTTGAGAGAAGAAAAAGACGTGGAGAACCATATGAAAGATGCGCTCAAGCGGCAGGAATTTCAGGTCTATTATCAGCCAAAGGTCGATCTGAGCACCGATCGGATCGCCTGCGCCGAAGCCTTGGTACGCTGGCAGCTGCCTGATGGTACCTTGATCCCGCCGGATAAATTCATCCCCGTATTCGAGCAGAAATTCATGATCGGCGAGCTGGATCAATACGTTTTTGAAACCGTCTGCCGTCATCTGCGCCAGCGTCTCGATCAAGGACAGCGCGTGGAGACCGTCTCAGTCAATGTCTCCCGGCTGCAATTTTACGATCAGGACTTTGTGCAGCGCTATGTGGCGATCCGCGACCGTTATCAGGTGCCGCCCGAGCTTTTGGAGATCGAATTCACCGAATCCATAGTTATGGATAGCGCCCAGCTGATGTTAAAGATCGTCCATGATCTCAAACAGGCAGGTTTTGCCTGTTCCATCGATGATTTCGGCAAAGGTTATTCCTCCCTGAGCCTGCTCAAAGATCTGCCCATCGATGTGGTCAAGATCGATCAGTTCTTCTTCGCCGACGGCCATGATCAGGCGCGGGATCTGGCCGTTGTCCAAGGCATCGTTGAACTGGTGCAGAAATTTGAGATCCGCACAGTGGCCGAAGGCATCGAGCTGCCCCAGCAGGTAGCCTATCTCAAAGAGATCGGCTGCGATTATGTCCAAGGCTATGTCTATTACCGCCCCATGCCGCAGGCCGCATATGACACGCTGCTGGATGAAGGAAAATAAAACCGGACAAAGCCGACCCGCCATTTTGGGAGGGGCGGCTTTTTTGATGCGTCTGAAATCCTCACCTTGCGCATAAAGTGTAAGATAGAAGCGGAGGTGAGCGGATGCTGAATAAATTCTGGAGTTTTTTGGTGCTCTCAGCGATCCTGCTGGCGGTGCTCAAAGGTCAGCCGCAGGTGATCACAGAAGCCGCGCTGGATGCAGCGGCGGATAGTGTGACTTACGCGCTGGGGCTCATTGGGCTGATGTCCTTTTGGCTGGGCGTGATGAATGTAGCCGAAAAAGCGGGGCTGGTGGATGCCTTGGCCCGTCTGGTGCGGCCCTTGACCAATGCGCTCTTTCCCACAGTGCCCCGCGAGCATCCGGCGCTGGGCTTCATCGTGCTCAATCTGAGCGCCAATGTGCTGGGGCTGGGCAATGCCGCCACCCCCTTCGGCCTCAAGGCTATGGCCGAGCTGCAGACCTGCAATTCCCGCAAGGATACGGCCAGCGACGCCATGATCACCTTTCTCGTGCTCAATACCTCCTGCCTGGTGATGATCCCCGCGACCATCATCGGCATCCGCTACGCCGCAGGAAGCGCCGCTCCCACTGAGATCGTCGCCACCACCTTTTTAGCCACCTGCGTAGGCATGAGCGTTTCCCTCACCATCGACGCCGTGGTCCGACTTCTGAACCATCGTAAGGGGAGGTGGTAGATCGTGACGCAGGCCATCACCACCCTTTCCAACTGGGCCATCCCCTTGATGATCCTGATCATTTTCGCCGCGGGCCTTGTGCGGCGGGTCAATATTTACGACGCCTTTATCGAGGGCGCAGCCCAGGGCTTCAAGCTGGCCATCGATCTGATCCCCTATTTTCTGGCCATGATGATCGCGATCAGTATGTTCCGCGCATCGGGCGCGATGAATATAATGGCTATTTTGCTCAAGCCCTTGACCAATGCCTTAGGCATCCCCAGCGAAGTCCTGCCCCTGGCCATCTTACGCCCTCTCTCCGGCGGCGGCGCGCTGGGCGTGGCCACAGAGCTCATCCATACCTCAGGCCCCGATTCCTTCATCGGCCGCCTGGCCTCCACCATGCAGGGCACCAGCGATACCACATTCTTCGTCCTCACCCTCTACTTCGGCTCCGTCGGCATCAAGAACTACCGCTACGCCCTGGCCCTGGGCCTCACCGCCGACTGCATCACCTTCTTGGCCTCGGTGTTCTTTGTCCGGCTGTTCTTCGGTTATTAAAGCTCCTGCGCTGTTGCAGGGGCTTTTGGCGTATTGGGCATAGTTTCAAACTATCGCGGCCATGAATTCTCGTTATTTGAACGTCTGCATCTATCGCGGTATGCTTAAAGTATAAAATATTTATATTCTAAGCAAAAAGGAGCGAGGAAGTATGGCAGACAATAAGATGCGCTTGATGGATTATGATGAGGAGGTCGTGCGGCTGGCTCAGGAGGTCTTGGCTGCGGCGGGCAGGGGGTATACGCCGGAGCAGCTGATGGATATCCGCAATATTGAGGATATGATGCACAAATATTGGTGGTGCGTGGATATGCAGCTGTGGGAGATGCTGGAGGAGGTTTTCACGGAGGACATCGTTTATCTCTGCAATGGCTTCGGCGGCCCCATCAGCGGCC
>CABVBB010000005.1 GCA_902496505.1 uncultured Peptococcaceae bacterium | reverse complement strand
CTCGGGATTGGTCTTGAGATCTTTTTTGATCTTCTCGTGAGCGTGGATGACGGTGGTGTGGTCGCGGCCGCCGAAGATCTCGCCGATCTTGGGCAGGGACATATCGGTCATTTCGCGGCAGAGGTACATGGCGATCTGACGGGGATAAGCTACCGTACGGGCGCGGCTTTTGGCTTTGAAATCGTCGACTTTCATGGAATAAGCCTCGGCGACGGCCTGCTGGATAAGTTCGCCGGTGATGATGATCGGTGCATTGGCGGGAATGATATTTTGCAGGCATTCCTGCGCTAATGCCAGATCGATGGGCCGGCCGCTGAGATTGGCGTACGCGTAGACGCGGGTGAGCACGCCTTCCAATTCACGGATGTTGGATTTGACGTTTTCGGCGATGTAGATCATCACATCGTCATTGATGGGCAGATTGTCGATCTGGGCTTTTTTACGCAAAATGGCGATGCGGGTCTCCAGATCAGGCGGCTGCACGTCGGTCATCAGGCCCCATTCAAAGCGGGTGCGCAGTCTTTCTTCCAGCGTGGGGATCTCTTTGGGCGGCCGGTCGCTGGAGATGATGATCTGCTTGTTGGCTTCGTAGAGATCGTTGAACGTATGGAAAAGCTCTTCCTGCGTCCCTTCCTTATTGGACAAAAACTGGATATCGTCGATGAGGAGCACGTCCACATTGCGGTATTTCTTGCGGAAGCTGTTGGGCCGGTTGTCCCGGATGCTGTCGATAAATTCGTTGGTGAATTTTTCTGAGGTGACGAAGCGGATGTTGACCGCGGGATTGTGCGTCTTGATGTAGTAGGTGATGGCGCGCATCAAGTGGGTCTTGCCCAGTCCTGCGCCGCCGTAGATGAAAAGCGGGTTGTAGGTGCGCTTCTGCGAATTGGTCGCCGCTTCCGAGGCCGCAGCCAGGCAGGCGGCGTGAGCGAAGCGGTTGTTGCTGCCGATGACGAAGGTCTCGAAGGTATAACGGGCGTCTAAGTCGATGGGATCGGCCACAGGGTCATCGGGTTCTTCATCCATTTTGGGGCTCTCAGAAACAGAATAAACGGCCGCAGAATCCATATTTTCAGAGACGTGCGTCGCAGAAGCGGCATTTTCGATCTCCAGATCAGCAGTGTCGTAGCCCATTTGGGTGTAAAGCGTCTGGATGGAACGGTCTTTGTCCTGAGCGGTGACGAATTGGATCTTGATGGGGCAGTTTAAAATGTACTCCAGCTGCTGCTGGATCAGGTCGGTGAAATTATTATGGATCAAATAATTTTTGGCGTAATCGTTGGGGGTCATGATGATGATGGTATCACCGACATAAGCCACCAGCTCGGTATTTTTGAACCACGTGTCAAAAGTGGGTTTGGAAATATTTTTACGGATCAATTCTAAAGCTTCTGTCCAAATTTTGGATAGTTGTGTGTCGAACATAGGCATTTACCCCCAGTTGCTGCATAGAATACAATAATAAAGACGGAACGTGTCAAAAAACAGCCGTTTTCCACATGAAACCCACATGTTATCCACAAATTGTGTATAACATGTGGGTAAGATCGTCAGTGAGCAATTAAATAATATCAAAATCTGCCGGACTTATCAACAACAAACTGTGCATAAATGCAAACTATCCACAAAAATTTTATCCACAAACCCACAAGCACAGGGCTTTCAGGTAAATTGTGGATAAAATGGATAGGCTATGGTTACTAAGCGTGCCGATCCTTAAAAAAACTGCAAAAAAACTAGGAAAAAATCCTGATTGGCTATTGACCAGGACTGGCTGGTAAGCTATAATTTTGGGTGGACTGTATGATCAAATTATTTGAACGTGAGTTAGGCGTTGTTTGAATCGAAAGGGAGGTGCTTATACAATGAAAAGAACGTATCAGCCAAAAAATAGAAAACATAAAAGAGTGCATGGCTTCAGAAAAAGAATGAGTAGTCCAACTGGACGCAATGTCTTGAAAAGAAGAAGAGCAAAAGGTAGAAAAGTTTTAAGCGCATAAGGGAAATATATAGCCTCAGAGTCGATCTGAGGTATGTGTTAAATGGCGCAGAACGGCTCCAGGATCGGGAGCGTACATCTGTACGTGAGGATTCTGGAGCTTTTTTGATCATTACGCGCCGCGATCGGTTCAAATGATTTCAGACGGGGGAATGGACATGCTCAAAAAACAATACAGACTCCGGCGCAATGCGGACTTTCGCCGTATTTACCGCCAAAGCCGGTCCCTTTCCACCAAATATCTTGTCCTGTATCCCCGCAAAGTCAAAGGCAGCGGGATACGCGTCGGCTTTTCCGTTTCCAAAAAAGTAGGCAAAGCGCATGTCAGAAATTATTACAAGCGGCGTTTGAGCGAGATCATCCGACGAAACTTTGATAAACTCCAGCCAGGCTATGATCTGGTCTTTGTCGCCCGCAATCCTATCGTCGAACTCACCTATGGCGAATTGGAAAAAAATGTGGTGTTTTTATTGAAGAAAAGTGGTGTCTGGAAGCATGAGTAAGTGGCCAAAACGTTTCCTTTTGTTTATGATCGATTTTTACCGCAAGTATCTGTCTGTCTTGAAACCTTACCCAACTTGCCGGTTTATACCCACCTGTTCTCAGTACGCTTACGAAGCGATCATGAAATATGGCGCCTTAAAGGGCGGCTGGATGGCTGTGCGGAGGATTCTGAAATGCCATCCTTTTCATCCCGGCGGTTATGACCCGGTCAAATGACCACCAAACTTTAGGAGGTGAACGCCTGCCAACCGCAGTAAGCGGTGCAGGTCAAGATTGTTTAATTGGCTCATAGATTTTATGACGAGCATCATCAATGGTCTCTATTCCTTCACAGGAATGATCGGCTTTCCCAGCTATGCTCTGGCCATCATTTTGATGGCGACCATCATCAAGGTGATCCTCTACCCACTGACTGTCAAGCAAATGAAGTCCACTATGGGTATGCAGGATATCCAGCCCAAAATGCTGGAGATCCAAAAAAAGTACAAAAACAACCCGGAAAAAATGAATCAGGAAGTCATGGCGCTCTACCAGGAGTATGACATCAACCCTATGGCCGGCTGTCTGCCTTTATTGATCCAGATGCCGATCCTTTACGGTCTGTTTGCCGCCATGCGCGTTTTTGATTATGCCAATGCTGCTGACGCTGGATTTTTCTGGATCGAAAATATCTCTTTGCCAGACCCCTGGCACATCCTGCCGGTCATCGTCGGCGTAGCAATGTTTTTACAGCAGAAGTTCATGATGCCAGCCAACCAGGCCGGCGGCAATGATCAGATGAACCAGATGATGAAAGTGATGCTCTATGTCATGCCGGTCATGATCGGTTTCATGGCACTGACGCTGCCTTCTGGTCTGGCCATCTATTGGGCAATGTTCAGTATCCTGAGCATGATCCAACAGATCTTCATCAACAAACGCCGCAAGAAAGAGCAGGAGATCCGCGCTCAGAAAGAAGCGGAACGCAAAGCTGAAATGGAACGCAAAAAAGAAGAACAGCGCAAAATGGGCCAGGCACCTTCCAAGAAAAAGAAAAAGCCGCAGCCCAAGCCAAAAGCAGAATATATTCCGCCGGCTAAGAAAGATGCGCCGGAAACGGAAAAGCAATAAAGAGGTTTGGCGACCAGTTTTGACTGGTCTGATGGACAGAGAAATGGTGGATCCTCTCATTCACTGTTTCTCTGTCGTGCTATCGTGAAGAAAGGGCGGGAAATACCATGAGAAGTGAAGAATTTTCTGCAAAGACTATTGAAGAAGCCGTCAAAAAAGCGATGGAGGCCTTTGGTGTCACCAAAGACGAATTGATCTATGAAGTCACCACTGAGCCGACCAAAGGCTTCTTGGGCATTGGCGCTCGGCATGCGGTCATCAAAGCCTGCGTCAAAGAAGCAGAGATCGTGAAAGAACCAGAAGCAGCACCAGCCGCAGCAGCCGAGATCGAGCCTAGCGAGGCTGAGGCAGCAGAAAGCGCTCAGGCGCAGAGCGTACCGACAGGGGAAGCTGCCGATGCTGCTGAGATCGGACGAGCCTTTTTGGCGGAAATTTTCAGCGAAATGCATTTAAATACCGATATCGTCATTGAGCAGAAGGAAGATTATCTGGTCTTTGATATCCAAGGCGAAGAGCTGGGCATCCTGATCGGCCGCCGCGGCGATACGCTGGATGCGCTGCAGTTTTTGCTCAACCTAGTCATCAACCGCAAGAGCAGCAGCAAGATCAAAGTCATCATCGATATCGAAAATTACCGTGCCAAACGGGAAGAGACCTTGGTGGGTCTCAGCCACAAGCTGGCCGCCAAAGCCAGACGCACCGGCCAAAAGGTCATCTTAGAGCCCATGAATCCGCAGGAGCGCCGCATCATCCATATGACGCTGCAGGATGACGATACGGTCAATACGTATAGTGAAGGCGAGGAGCCTTACCGCAAGGTCATTATCGTGCCCAAGAAGAAGCAGCAGAATAGACGAAAGTAAGGTCGTCCGTCATATCGAAATCCTGACGGTGATTTGTTTGGAGAAAAATTAAAAAAGCGTCGAAGCAGAAATTTTTTTTGCTTCGACGCTTTTTTTTATTTTTGCATGGAAAGCGATCTTTTACAGCACGATGCGGATCTTGAACCATCCTTCTTTGGCCTCATAGGAGCAGACAGCGCCGTGCCTTTCACAGAAAGCAGCGATGCTTCGGGTACCGATGCCATGGTCTGGATGGTCGGCTATAGGCAGGCCGTTTCCGCTGAAGTTCACCTTGCCCACGTAGGTATTGGCTACCTCAAACATAAGCTGTGGGCGGCACAAACATTTGCAGATGATCTGCCGCTGTCCCTCTGGCACATCGGCACAGGCGTGGATGGCGTTTTCCAGGGCATTGGCAAACACCGTGGATAGTTCGCCAGTGTCTACAGGCAGCTCATCTGGAAGGGCAAGGCGGGCTTCCACTTGGATACCCGCCTGTTTCGCTTGAGCGAAGTAGGAAGAAAAGATGGCGTCCAGCACAGGGTTTTGGCACCAGCGCACTGGCTTCAGTGTGTCCAAATGGGCTTCGAACGCGCCGATAAAGTCCAATGCCGCTGCATTTTCACCTTTTCCTACTAGACCAGCCACCGCCTGCAGCTGGTGGCGCATATCGTGCCGTTCGATGCGCATGGTTTCCTCAGCGGCGCGGGTGGCTTCAATGCGACCTTGCAGAGCCGCTATCTGTGTGGAGAGCATATCAGCCTTGAGCCAGCCCTCAGCCGTGTGTTGGATGGCGTCGATCACACTCAGCACCGCGCAGAGCACGAACAGTGCCGCACTGCACCAGTAGAAGAGGGTATCCAAACTACCTGCGGCGGCCAATTTGAATACAGAAACGGTGTATCCAGCCAACGCTGGCGAAAACAGGCAGGCTGCGGCCAAGACGAATGCCAGTGCACCCAGTCCCGCCCAAAACAATCGAAATACCTGGTTTCCAGCCGCCGCTTCCACCGCAGCGCAGACGAAAGCCGCCGTCAACGATATCGCTAAGAGGATCATAGTCAGCGTATACGCGTCGTTTAAAAGCGGCAGATCGAGCAGATAACAGATACTCGGCAGCAGCGAAAGAGCGGCGGGGGTCAAAACCAGCACTGCCCACAGCCTCTGGTGCCGCCTTTCTGTCCGACAGAGGAGATAGCCCAGCGGCAAGGCGATAAAGAAGGAGGGGATCAACACCGCTGCTGGTATATCCAGCGCCGCGTGATAAGACAGCCGGAAGCTGTACTCCCGCAGCTGATAAAGGGAGTGTAAAGCGGCGGCCAGAGCGAGAAGCAGCAGGCCCAGGTTCCACTGGCCCTGATAACCGCCGTAGAGCAAAAGGCCCAAAAGGAACAGCGCCGCTGTCATATAGGCCGCTGCTGGTATGGTGGTCTGGTTAGCCTGGACGGCGGTGACAGCAGTATTCACTGCACGGCTGGACAGAAGCACCATGGGGGAGCCATACGCGCATGCCCCGCGTCCAAAAGCCAGCGTCAGTTCCTGGCCGCCATAGCCAGGGGGCAGCGTGAACCGGGGCACTTCCCCTGCAGCCGGCACCTCATATTCGTCTGGCAGGTGCACCGTCTCCGGATGGTCACCAAGACCTGGCGAAGTGGTGAATAAAAGCTCCCCCTCCAAAAAAACGCTTACCGGACCGGACAGTTCCAGAGTGGTGTAGCCAGCCTCTTCCCAAGCCGGGTCCAAGATCTGCACGAGGAAGACTGGCTCGGTGCAGGCGATCAGTTCATCCACTGTGAGGGGCACCCGTCCGCCGGTCTCGTCCAGCTGATAGATCTGCCAGCCCTTATCGTCCGTCCGGATCGGCGTGAGGTAAAGCCCCTCCAGATCTGTCTGTGTATACGAATGGAACAGCGCCAGCGCTGCTGCGGTCAGCGTTATAAATAAAAGCGCCAACAGCCAGATCGGTGATCGTTTGGCAGAATGATTCATAAGCCGCTTCATGGCGTTTCCCCCTTATCCATCCAGTAATCTCCCCAGCGCTTTTTCATACGGTCATAATAGCCGCGAGCCAGCGGTACTTGTTCGCCTCCTTTGACCGTTAGGGTCGTTTTGTCTACGGTGGTGACATAGTGAAGATTGACCACAAAACTGGACCCGCAAAGCAGGAAACGCGGGTCATCAAGTACTGGCGCCATCTCCTTCTTAAAGGAATTGTGAAAGGTCAAACTGTCCACCAATTCTCCTTTCAGCAGATGATAGCGCGCGATCCGTCCCACCAACTCCACATAGATGATACTCTCCAGCGCCAACAGGTGCAGGCCGTTTTTGGTCTTGACCTGCACAGACGCGGCCCGCTGTTTTTGGAGCAGTGCTGCTGCCTTGTCCAATACTTCGTAGAGCTTATCTTCCTCTACTGGTTTCAAAAGATAGTAGAGTGCGTCCACCAAATATGAATCCACCGCATGATCCCGAGAGGTCGTGAGGTAAACGATAGCCCCCTCCTCTCCCAAATCCCTAAGCTTCATCCCCAAATCAATACCGGAAATTTTCGGCATAATGACGTCCAATACATAGAGGTCAAAGCTTTCGGGGTGCTCCAATAACTTCACCCCGGAAGAAAAGATGGTCAGCTGTGCAGCTGAGTCGAGACGCTTATCGATATAATTTTGGAGCAGCCTGCCGATTTGATCGCGCTGTGCTGGGTCATCATCACAAAGAGCAATTTGCAGCATAACTTCGCCTCCCTAACTTGTCTTGTGCAAATTTCGTACAAATCAATACCAAATCCGTACTTTATCCCACAAAGACCAGAAAATTTATTACAATCACAGTAGCTGAAAAAACGGGCACTGTCAAGCTAGTAAAATACGTTCAAAAAATTGACAAAAGGGGACGGACATCTTGGAAGTACAATCAAAAGAAAGCCGCCAACAGCCGAAGCTGCCTCTTCAGCTGTTGATCACAGCAGCGATCATTTTCCTGCTGGCTATAGCAGCTGCTGCGGCTGCGGTGATCGGCGTGCGTCAGCCTGAGTTGCTCTATAAAGACAGCAACAGCGTTTTGAGCGAGAACTGGACGGATGCGGCTGGGAATACGCTTTGTTTCCCAACTCACCCAGATGCTCATATGGGTTCAGTTTTCACTTATAGTCTGCGTCTGCCTGAAGGGGAAGATATGCTCAGGGCGCCCGTACTTTATTTTACTGCCCGCTATCTCAACGCCAGCATATATTTGAATGGTGATCTGCTGGGACAAAGTCTGGCCCAACCGCCCGGCGCAGAGGATACCCAGGGAACCGTATTTACTCTGCTGCCCCTGCCTGTGGATCATGCTGGGCAAGAGCTGCGCATTGAGGTGGAACTGCTGCTGGG
Organism: uncultured Peptococcaceae bacterium; assembly: GCA_902496505.1. GTDB lineage: Bacteria > Bacillota > Peptococcia > Peptococcales > Peptococcaceae > CABVBB01. Next base: position 7,932 of record CABVBB010000005.1, on the reverse strand, counting down.
GGAAAACGTCAGCTATGAGGTGCCTGCCCCTATCATCGGCAGCCAATGCGGAATAATTTCCACCATCCTGCGCAAAAATCTGCTTTCCGTGCTGGTGGACATCTTTGTATTCTGCTTCAGCATTATCCTGCTGTTGTTCGGGCTGCAAAAAGGGTCAGTGCGCAGGGAACGGACATTTCTCTTTATGGGGCTGTTTGCCCTGTGTTTTGCCCTGTACTCTCTATGCACCTCTGACGCACTTCATCTGTTTTGCAGCAACTCTTATTTCATCTATCTCTTTGAATTTTTGCTGTTGGCTGTGCTGCCTATTCCCATGGCTGCTGCCTTTGCTGAACGCTGCCGGCCGCCCTACAGGCAGCTTTTGCAGGCTGATCTGGTGCTTTTGATCGTGAATTTGATTTTTCAGACGGCGGCTCACTTCTTCACGCCATTAGAGGTACGCGACACGGTATTTCTCACCCACGGCATGATGCTGCTGTCCCTGGGAGTGATGGTGCCCTCCCTGCTGCTGGGTTGGAGCGGTGGACGCCGATGGTGGACAGTGATCACTTTTTCTCCTATTTTCTTAGGGGCTTTGGTGGATCTGACGCTGTTCTACGGCACCAAATATTTCCGTGATTCCTTCTGGGTGAAGATCGGTGTGCTGGTATTCATCCTGCTGCAGACCTACTCTCTGGTGAGGGATTATCTTGAACACTATGAAAATGACCTGAAAACCGATGTCTACCGTCGTATGGCTTACGTGGACGCCCTGACGGGGCTTGGTAATCGGGCGGCATTCGAGCGAAAAATCGATGAACTGGAAAGCATACTGCCCCAGCTTACTGCCCTATGGTGCGTCAGCGCAGATGTCAACGGTCTGAAGCAAGTGAACGACACCTTAGGTCACGCCGCGGGCGACGACCTTATCCGAGGTGCGGCAGATGCTTTGCGAGCTGCCCACTGCCCTTGCTGTACGATTTTTCGTACAGGCGGAGATGAATTCGTTCTGTTTATCACTGATCAGCCCGAGGAGATCGTGTCTCAGAGCATGGACCGCATCAATGAGGCCATAGCAGCGTATGGAAAAGATCATGACCAAGCATTAAGTATGGCTCTGGGCTGGGACAGCTTTCAGTTTGACAGCGCGGACACGGTAGGCGAGCTGGTTTCTCGCGCGGATGAACGGATGTATGCTAAAAAGCGCAGCTGTAAGGAGCAGCGGGCTTCAGAAGAAAAGGAGGCATCATCATGAGCACAGCAGCACGGCGGCGGAATGAAGACCGTCCGCTGCAAGAGCCGCGGGTAGGCGGCAGCGTCTGGCCTCACCAACGTTGTCCAGCCTTCACGCCCCGCGGCGGCGCCTTAGTGACTGCAGAAGAATGCTGGTACTGCAAATATGCCGATTTCCACCTCAAAGAGCCGCTGGCCCTGGACGTGGGCGTCTGCTGCTGGCCTAAGGTACAGATCGATTAGAAAAATAGGCGTGAACAGCCATATCTGTACGAAAAGCCGGTTTTTAAATAGAAAAGGGGGGAGATCAAGTTTATCTGCGGCAGGCTGCAGATCCAAAACATCGTCTACCAGTGGTTTGATCCGATACTTTTTATCAAACAGGTCTTTGGGCAATTTGGGCAAAAAAGAGCTTTTTGCATGGCCCTAGCACCAACGTCACAAGATGATAAAATCTATACCATTGAAGAAAGAGAAGGGGATAATATGATCAAAAAAGAGAATAGACACCATCGACTTGCCTATGGCCTGACAATAGGAATACTGGCTGTATGTATGGCGTTGACCTTGCTGCCTACAGCAGCGCTGGCGGAAAACGGCGCTGGCATCCAGAATTATTCAGATCTGTCTGACGCCTTTCAGAACGCAAACAGCACTGACCCTGCTGCCCCCACTGTGATCAAGATCAGCAGCGATTTCGCATTAACGGACAGCATCACTCTGCCTGAGAGTAAATGCATCAAACTTACCAGTGCAGACGGAAGCGCATGTACGCTGACACGGACATCTAATAAAGCGTTTTTTAATTCTACTGGAGGCAGTACGCTGATTTTAGAAAATATTACGTTGGACGGCAGCAGTCAGTCGGAGGTATTGGTCGATGTCTATGCTGGACATCTTGTGATCGAAAACGGTGCTGTTTTACAAAACAGCGCTTCCAGAGCAATAGATGTCTCTGTGTCCAATAAGGATAACGCTAATTCTACCACTTCAGTGGTGATGAATGGCGGAAAGATCTGTAATAATACGGGCGGCGGCATCTATATGAATATTACATTCATGACAGGCTCAGTGCAGCAAGCCCTATCTGTCACAATAAATGGTGGAGAGATCACTGGTAACGGTACAGAAACAGGAAGCTGCGGCGGCATCTATGCTCGGGAGATGGTTGACAAGGCAACAGCCCAAGTCACTATTGCGGGTGGAGAAATCTCTGGAAATAAAGCAAAAGTGGGCGGCGGTATTTTCGTGGATTGCCCGTTTACGATGACGGCTGGTACCATCACCGACAATACCGCAAAAACCTATGGCGGCGGCATTTATTTCTGCGAAAAGCAGCAGCCCAGCATCACCGGCGGCGAAATTTTTGATAATAATGCTTCTGGTGATGACTGGTCGCCGGATAAAGGAAAAGGATGGAATGTCAGTACCAGATCAAACCTTACCTTGGGTGGCAGCGTCAATATTCCAGATGGGATCTTTCTATATGGCGGAAGCAGCGCCTCGCCAGATGAGGCTGTTTTGCTGCTTACGGGAGAATTGGAAAACGCCATTGATATTGAAGGGACCTATCGCGTTAATCCCAAGCCCATGGTCAACCTGCCAGTGGTAAAAATGGCGGACAACGTTTCCCTGACGCCAAATATCCTCGATAAGATCTCCCTCACCGGGATGCCGCAATTCCGCCTGATACCGGATGAGGAAAGCAATATGGTGCGTTTGGGAAACGCTGCCTCTGGTCAGCCGCTGGTCTTTTACAGCGAATACTTCAATGTGGAAAAGTTCTGCGGCACGGCCCCCAGCCAGAGCGGCGAGGGCTGGGACTGGAACAAGGAGACACTGACCTTGACCCTCTCCGGCGCAAATGTCTCCACCACTTGCAACTACGCGCTGGAACTGCCAGCGAACGCAAAGATCGTCCTGGCGGAGGATACGGTCTCTACCTTTGCAAAAACAGGAAATTTTTACACAGTGCTTGGACAGGGGCCACTGGATATCAGCGGTCCGGGCACGTTGGTGATCTCCGCTGACATTGTCGGTTTGTCCGCAGAGGGGCCCATTACTATTCACGATTGTACGCTGAAGACGGTGGGCAATTGTTCCTCCGGCGGTATATACGGCTATGATGACATGACCATTTCCGGGTGCGAGGTCGATATCAAGGGCGGCATCGTCATCGAAAATGACGCGGAAAAGACCCTGACGATCCGTGATACGGCCGGTACCCTTGACGGCGGAGACTATTCTGCAGTTGCTGTACAGATGCCGCAGAACGGAACGCTGGAAGATCATATCAAGCTGGAGGGTGTCCAGATCAACGGGTTTCATTTGCAGCAAGGCAACACTGGCAGTATGTACTATGCCACTGTGGCGGATGCGTCCGATCAGGAGGTCACTAAGCTCATCTTGACACGGCCTGCCAATATCTACACCATCACCTTTGACGCAGGCGGCGGCAGTGTGACGCCGACTTCCGCGCAGACTGGTGCAGACGGCAAGCTGGCCAGCTTGCCCACCCCGACCCGCAGCGGCAATTACACATTCCTGGGCTGGTTCACGGACCCGGTCAACGGGACAGCGGTCGCGGCCGATACCGTATTTACGGGAAGTGCTGCGATCTATGCCCATTGGCGCTATAATGGCGGCGGGGGCAGCGGAGACAGCGGAAGCAGTTCCGATAACACCACATCTACTGATGAGAATTCGGACGGTTCCACGACCACCAAGACCACGGATGAGCGGACTGGCACCATCACTGAGACGACCAAGGCTGCGGATGGCACCATAACAGTGGTCGTAACGCAAAAAGACGGTTCTATCACGGAAACCGTCACCAAGCCGAATGGCACTAAAACAGAAACGATCACGACACCAGAGGGCAGCCAGACTTATGCAGAAAGCCGCGCGGATGGGACACGGATCCGTGTGGACATCCCCAAGAGCGGAGAAGCAGCGGCAGCGGTCGATCTGCCTGGTGGGATGACCTCTACAGTGATCGCGTTTCCAGTGACAGACGGCACAGTGGTGCTGCATCTGCTGCCGGATGGAACAACAGAACCGGTGCCGTTTTCACTGGTCACTAACGGCATCGTCTATGTTTTGCTGGAGGATGATGCCGATCTGCGCGTGACGACCCGCAAGAACCTTTTTGATGATATGAGCGGGCATTGGGCAGAGGAAGCCGCGGACTTTACCGGTGCTCGGGAATTATTTGCGGGCACATCATTCCGCACGTTTGCGCCAGAGGAGCCGATGACCCGCGCCATGCTCACGACTGTGCTCTATCGGCTGGCCGGTAGGCCTGAAGTAAACGGCACGTCCTTTAATGATGTGGCAGCCGAACAATGGTATGCGGACAGCATCTCCTGGGCTGTTGAAAATCAGATAGCCTATGGTACGGCCAGCGGTATGTTCAGCCCCGACCGCGCAGTTTCCCGTCAGGAACTGGCAGTCATTCTATGGAATTACGCAAAGACTATCGGAGTAGAAACGGCCGCTGCGGACAATACCAGCCTTTCCTTCAAGGATACTGATCAGGCGGAGGTCTGGGCCCGTCCTGCTCTCCAGTGGGCCTCCAGCAGCGGTATTCTCCAGGGTGATGACAATGGTCTGCTGAACCCTGCGGACCCTGCTACCCGTGCGGAGGTTGCCGCTATCCTGGAAAGGTTTATCCGCATCACGATCGAACAGCTGTCTCACTAAAATAGGCTTGGCTAAAAAATACCCAAAGCTCAGATATTCGAGCCTTGGGTATTTTTTTTAGCGTTTGCGTTTTTCAAACTCTTTTTCAAAGGCGGTGAGGTCTTGGCCTTTGAAGGCGCGTTCTAAAAGTTGGGGGAGGAGCTGGGGGCTGCAGGCGAAGCAGGGGATGCCGAGAGCGGCGACTTTTTGGGCCATTTGGGCGTTGTAGTAGGGGCGGCCGCCGTCGGCTAGGGCCAGGAGGCAGATGACGGTGACGCCGCTTGTTTTGAGCTCTTCTAAGCGTCTGATGAGGGCGGCGCGGTTGCCGCCTTCGTCCAGGTCGGTGATGAGGAAGAAGAGCGTTTTGGCGGGATTCTCGACGTATTGCTGGCAGTAGGCCACGGAGCGGTCGATATCTGTGCCGCCGCCTAATTGGAAGCCGAAGAGCAGATCGACCGGATCTTCACATTGCTCGGTGAGGTCGATGATAGCCGTGTCAAAGGCGACCACGTACGTTTTCAGACTGGCCATGCTGGCCAGGATGCAGCTCATGATCGAGGCGTAAATGACTGATTCGCCCATGGAGCCGCTCTGATCCACATCGACGATGACGGTCCATTTGTTGGCCGCGGAGGTGGTGGTGCGGTCGAAGAAATAGAAATGCTCGGGGATGATGGTGCCCAGCTCAGGATGGTAATGCTTGAGGTTGCGGGAGATGGTCATTTTGTAGTCTAAGGCCGCTGCCGAGGGGATAGGCGAATGACGCCGTTTATTGACGGCTGCGGTGACGGCGCGGCGGATATCCTGCTCTAACAGTTTATTGATCTCCTCAATGATCTTGGCGATGAAGACGCGTACGCTCTCTTTGGATCGCGTCGGGATCTGATCCTTGAGCAGGAGCAGGGTGGAGGCTAGGCTGACGTCTGGCTCGAGATTTTCCAAAAGTTCCGGCTCGAAGAGCAGTTGCTTGAGCCCGCAGCGGTTCATGGCATCGTGCTGGATGACGGTGACCAGCTCTTTATCGAATAAGCTGCGCACGTCGCCCAGCCAGCGGCTGATCTGCGGATTGGACGGGCCGTGACCAGCGCTTCGGCCAAAGCCGCCGCTGTCCGCACGGTTGTAGATAGCGGCCAGCGCCTGATCCATCATATCCATTTCAGGAGAGAGCAGACCGGCGCCGCCATACATCTGTTCAAGCCGCGCCTGGCTGTCTATGCCTAGGATGAGCCGCCAGCGCTGTAATTGTTTTTGATCGTCCATAAGGCGTCCTCCTAAAAATCGAAATCGAATTCGTCCAGACTGTCGATGAGCGTCTGGGCTTCTTCATTTAACGGGGCGTTGACGGCTTCGCTGACCTCACGTTGATCCACGCCCCAGATCTCGCCGAGATTTTCGGCGATCTGATCTTTTTCGGCGGCAGTGAAATCAGCGAAGGCGCGGCGCAGAAAGACCAGCGCGCGCTTGAATTCCTCATCGTCCAGCGTGGCGAGATACTCGTCCAAGCTGGCCCAGAGGGAGAGGCGGGCAATGAGGGCGTAGCGGTTTTTCATCGCCAGTCCTTCAAACCAGCCTGCGCCCAGATCAGCGGGCACGCCTTTGGACAAGCGGCGGCTGACCTCCTGCTGCAAGCGGAGCGTATCCATCTGCCCCCGTTCCAAGAGTACAGCGGCCGCTAAACCGGAGAGCTTGGTGTTCAGATCGTCGCGGCTGGCGATGTCTTCTAGCGCTTGGAGCCAAGCGTCCTGCGCCAGGAAATCATGAGCCAGCGCGCAGCGGTCGAGCTTGTCCAGCGCCTGGACCAGATTTTGGCTGGCCTGATCGTCACAGACGCAGGCGCCTGGCAGGATCAGGCAGGCGCGGTAAAAGATCTGCGCCAGGATCGGTTCTAAGGGCGCGGGGTCCAGTCGGCGGATGCTGCCGTACTGCAAGACGATCGACAGCCGATGGGCTGTGGCGGCCAATTCCTCCAGGGCGGCTGCGTCTACGGCCATGGCCTGCAAAGCTTGGACGGCGTAGCGCACCGCGGCGGGCATGCCGCAGGTGAAGGCGTCTTCGATGACTTCAGCGATGACGGCCATATCAGCGGCGTTTTCCACGCGCTCTTTCATAGCGAAGGAGGCGGCTTGAGCGATGGTGTCGCCTTTGAGTGCGGCCTCCACTAATTCGATCTCCGCCTCTGGCGTCCAGCGCAGGACCCATTGCTCGGCCCAGGTGGCTTTGTCCTGCGAGACGGGCTTCTGATGGGCAAAGCTCACGTTTAAAATGCGCAGCTGATGGAGGAAGCTGGAGCGGTTGAGATCCAAAAATGCGGCCTGCTCCGATTTGACAGAGCGATTCTCCCGAAGGTCTAAGGCCAGATCCTCCGCGGTCAGGCTGCGGTATTTTTCCAGATGCAGTTTTTTCAGCTGGCGGTAAAAATCCGCCTGAATGCTGGTGCGGCTGACTCCGTCGGGCAGACTGCCGATAGCGGTGCCGATCTCGGTATCAGCCTGCGCCAAGCTGAGGCTTGAGCTGCTGCCTGCGCCCAGACAGGTGACGGCAGCGTCCTGGAGGTCGCGCAGAGCAGGCAGGGCCTGTGCTTGGCCGCTGCGCAGCTGCGCCAGAGAGACGGCCAAGCGCACCGCTTCGATGACTTCTGCTGAGGAAACGGGCGTGCCGTGCTCTCGCTGGAAGCGGGCGATGCGGGATAAATAGCTGTAGGCTGTCTGCAAAGGTTCACCAGTGCACAGCGCTTCCCACAGCAGCGCATAATAGGCGGGCGCTTTATTGCCTGCGCCGTAGCCCGCGCGGGAGGAGAGACGGTAGTAGGAATAGGGCATCAGCGTATGATTGGCTGGCAGTCTGGGCAGGGCAGCCAGTTCGGCATCGGTCATGATCTGCGGCGCAGAGTCGTTCGCTCCCATCAGCGCATTTTGCAGGCCGTCCACATGGTAAGCGCCGGTCACCACGACGATGTCCTCAGGCGCTGGGCCATCGGCTAAAGCCTCAGCGATGCAGCGGCTCATGAAGGATTCCCTGAGCAGCGTTTCTGCCTGCTGA
>CABVBB010000004.1 GCA_902496505.1 uncultured Peptococcaceae bacterium | reverse complement strand
TGATACGATCCCCGTTTCTCAAATTCCGCTTCGATAGCGTCTTTGATCTTCCACCAGCTGGTATCCCAATTACAAAAAATCAGATTATCCTGTGGACCTTTTCCTACCAATCGCTGGATGACCATCTGCGGGTCCAGATACTCCATGAACGTGACCGCCCGCTGGACGTATTCCTCCAGCGAGATCAGCTCAAATTCTCCATTCACATAGCGACGCGCCAATTCTGTGCCGCCCACGATGTAAAGCGAATGGATCTTGACAAAATCAACGCCCAGCGCCGAAATGATCTTGGCTGTCTCGACAACGTCCAGCATATCGTCATGGGGCAGGTTCAAGATCACATGCGCTGTACAGCTCAAGCCAAAGCGCTTGATCCTCAGCACTGCGTCGATAAACTCTGCCAACGTATGTCCCCGGTTAATATCAACCAAATTATGGTAATTCACCGTTTGCAGTCCTAATTCAATATCGATATCCAAATTCCTGCTCTCAGCCAGCTCGACCAAATGCGCCAAATACTGATCATTTACACAGTCCGGCCGCGTCGAGACCGCCATGCCCACCAGCGCCTCAGCACTGGAAGCGCGCTCAGTGACCTCGCGGAATTTGTCCAGATCCATGTACGTATTGCTGTAGGTCTGCAAATAGCTGATGAATTTATTGGCCCCGAAGCGTCGGTGGTAAAAAGCCATATTCTCTTCCAGCTGCTCCTCAATGGTCATCGTTTCCGGCAGACACTGGAAACCCGAGCCTTGGGCATCGCAGAAAATACAGCCGCCAGTCCCCACCGTACCGTCCCGATTCGGGCATGTCCCGCCCGCGAGGGTGATGGGCACCTTATACACCCGCTCGCCGTAGCGCTCCACGAGATACGGCGAATATTCCCGATAATAATTCGACATAACCTTGCTCCTTTTCCTTCCCACAATGTGCAGCTTGACCGCTGATGGCGGAATCCGTCGGCATTTGACCGAAACTTTTTTGGCGTTTAAACAGCCTTTTTCCAGCTCACCGCCGTCTGCAGAATCGTTTGCAGCCCGCTTAGGAGCCTCGACTCACTGATGGCCGCCCAGAGCGCATTATCCTCCGCATGCAGCCCGACCAACACGCCCAGCGCATTATAGAGCACCGCCAGCGTCAGCGCCACCAAAATGAGCATGATCACACCGCCGGCCGCCCGATCCACTGTGCCCACGATCGGCACCTGATGAACCACGCCCATGATCAAACGGCTGCCGCCCATGAGCAGCGCCGCGATCGCCAGCCAGAGCAGCACAAAGACCACACCCTGCCAGATATATTCTGCCACCACCTGCGAGACGGATTCGCTCATGGTCATGAATACCCCTTGTCCCAGCTCATGCACATGCTCCTGCACGCTCTGCACCAGACTTTGACGCAGCCCTTTCGGCAGATGCAGCTGATTCAGGTACGTATACAGCGCCGAGACGCCATCCGCCGAGGCCATCGCCTCATCAAAACCCTCCGGCAGAGGTAAAAGCGCCTGCACCTTTCCCGCCAGCATGCTCACCGCGCCAAACTTCTCGCCCGACCACAGCGCCACCGGACGAGCCAAACCAAACGCCAGCGCCAAAGCCGCCAGATTGCCCACCAGCCCCACCAAAGACCGCACCAGCCCTCGGCCATAACCCACGATAAAAGCCGCCGCCAGCAGCACCAGCACCACGATGTCCACCATCACTTTTGTCCTCCCTTCGCCGCCTACCAACGGTTTCTCTTATCATAGCAAATTAACCGCCGCACCGCCAGAGGAAAATGCACGCGACAAGAGAGATTCATCTTTGCTGGCGACTGATCCCTTTAAAGCAGACTCTGATCAGATATGATCGGCAAAGACCGCGATCACATGTTCTCGCAGCTCAGTCGGGCAGCGCTTATTATAGTACAACACAAAGTCAAAGATAATATTATCTTTAAGAGGTATAAACCGATTTTTCATATGACTGTTGCTCTTGTCCAACGAGCGCCAGCCGGTGAGATCGGCGCCGAAAGCGATCGCATTGCCACTTGAAATGAATTGCTCAAAAAGCGTCATGCTCGGGACTTCGATCACATTAGTCGGCATCCCCCAGCGTTTCTTCAGCAGAGCAAACATCAGATCATTGATGCCATAACCGCCCTCATAGCTGACCAACGGCATTGCTAAAACCGCCTTCAAAGCCAGGGCGGAAACGTCCTGCGCCACCAGCCGACTCTCTTGGGAAAGCATCAGCTGCGCCTTGGTGGAATACAGCCGCCAAAAGCCGATCTCTGCCGGAACGGCTTCCTGTTCGCCGCGCAGCTGCCAGGCCAGCGCAAAGGCATAGTCATCGGCCTGGATCAAGGCCATCATCTCTTTTAAATGTACATCTTTGATAATCAGCTTGTTAAGCGGCGCTCCAGGGCAGAGCTCATCCAATACCTTCCCCAAAAAGCCCTGGCTAAGCGCCGGAAAAGTATAGATCTGCAAATGATCATACGCCACATCATGCACCTTTTGTGTTCTGAGCCGCTCAGCAGCTGCCGCGTGTTCCACCGCTTCCAAGCGCTCGATAGCCTCTCTGCTCAGACCCACTATCTGCTCCCCTATCTCCGTCAAATGCACACTTTTTGTCGTCCGCTCCAAAAGCGTCACGCCCAGCTCTGCCTCCAATTTCTTGATAGCAATACTGAGCGCTGGCTGCGTAATATGCAAATTTTCACTGGCTATGCGAAATGATCTGCATCGAGCCAGCTCCACCAAATAATACAAAGGCTCACTCTTCAGCATGGGCATCGCTCCTTTTTCTTTTCATTATACTGTTTTCGCTATGTACGGACAAGGTGGCAGATGTACGACAGCCCTCAGCATAAAAAGAGAGCAGGATCACCTTGCCATGATCCCGCTCCCTTATTGTGCTCCTACTAATATACTTCTGTCATGATCTGATAGATGGGTGCGCCCTCACATTCTCTCGGCATGCGTACGCCGCCCAAGGCCGCCATCGTCGGTACCAGATCGATCTGCCGGATATAACGCTCCGTGGTGAAGCCCTCCTTGATGCCAGCACCCGCGGCAACGAAAATCGGCTGCATGGACGTCTGCGCATAACCATAAGTGGTCGTTAAGCAGTCTGCATGGTCGATGTTGTACCCTTCCGCCATAAAGAGAACAATATCACCGCATTCCGGTCCGCCCAATCCCAGCAAGATCGCCTCCCGATTGCGCAGAGCCAGCGAAACGATACGTTTACCTGTCACCTTATCCTTGTAGCCATAAAGTGCCGTGATGATCTGTTCCTCGACCTCATATTGATCCGCCGGATCGACGATGCCATGCGGATCACGGCCCTTGATATTGAGATCGATGTAAATATCCTTATTGATCGCGATCGTCTTCTCCCAATCGATCGCATACGTATCCTGACCGTTTTCATCCTTGACCGTTTCGGTAAAGCCTAGTTCCTGCATAATCGGCACACAGACGCCTGCTGCATCGCAAAGGAGGCGATTGCCGTGCTCTGGACAAACGATGGCATGATCCGAGACCAAAAATACGCTCCAGCCCTCATCTAGCAGATATAGGAACTCTCCAATATAACGGTCAGTCTGTTCATAAACTTGAGCGATAAATTCGGCGTATTTTTCCTCTGGCAGCTCATTTTTGCGGCCGCGGTATTTCATGAATTTTGTCAGCATATGCGCCTGAGCATCGATATTGTGGAAATGGGAGAAGACGACCTCATAGCCCTCCTGTTTCAGCAAATAATTGATCGCACCAGACTGCCAACGGCTGGCAACTTCCCAATTGGCCAACATGCAGTCGGTCACCATACGTTCGTCAAAAGCACCCAGCATGGCTTCTGAACAAGGATAGCCCACGTTTTTTACGACATCCTGATACAGCCGTTTAGGATGCCAGACGGAATCCTGATGGATATCCATAGCTGCTGAGATCCACATCTTGATGTGGCTGCCATCCTCCGCCAATTCCAAAACCCGCATATTACGCACCACATCATGATAGGCTTCATTTTTCCAAGACTGGCCTAAAATATTTGCCGTAAAAACATTTTTCTCCAAAACAGCAATTGGTTCTGTATCCTGCTTGGTATGATAAAGCGCCACCCGCGAATACACGCCGTGCTCATCCGGCAGGATCAAAGCCAAACGTCGGATCAGACCCTGCGAAAAAAGCATGACGAATTCCTTAGCGCCAGCCGGTGCTTGGACCCAGCCCACTGCCGGCTTGATCTGCGAAAAGACCAAATCGAAGGGCGCTTCGCCCAATGCGCCTTGCCCATCACTCTCTTTGAGGATCAAGGTCAGATTTTCGCCCTGTTCTGCACTGCGGCTCAAGAAATCCGGTGCACCATTGTCATTGACCTCCAGATCCGTAATAACACAGGGCACATTGCTGTCTGCCGCGGCTTTGGCCTTGAAGGTCACTGCCTCTGTCTGTTCGCTGGCCACCAGGACAAATTCCGATTCGATCTGCGCCACGCCCATATTGACCGTCCCTGGCTGCGTCCCGTCAATGACATGCAGATCAGGACTGTCTGAGGTCGGCGGCCAAGAGGAGCCTGGCCAATGGATGACCAGTGTCTTTTTGCCAGCCTCCGCAAATACATTCCACAAAGGCTCCGCCTTGCACAAGCGGGAATCCAATCCATACTCGCTGACCCCCAGTTTGCCGGGCGTTCTGCGCGAAAAGCCAGTGATGCCATGCACGACCGGCCAAGTCCCCGTTGCCAGAGTTGTCCACATAGGCGGCGTTACTGTCGGATGACCGCCCAGCATAGATAGATCGGCACGATGTGAGCCTTTGGCGACTAGCCGCGCTGTATTGGGCATCCGCCCCGCTTCTATATATTGCTTGGTCAAACGGGGATCCATACCATCAATACCTAAAACGAACAATTTTTCAGATGCTGCTTGTTTCATCATGACCACTCCTTTTATACTAAGAAGACTGCTAAAGGATAACCAACAAATACCGCCAGCACCAATCCCACGACAGCGGCCAGCACGGCATAGAGGTAAATATCTTTGGCTGTCAGCCAATCATTGCCATGCGCGATCGCTCCAAACATAGATGACGCTGGCAAAAGAAAAGCAATATTGGTGCAGTAGCTCAGCAAAATAACAACGATCGCCGGATCGATCCCATAAGAACCGACATAGAGACAAGATACCGCCATCATCAACATGGCAATGACGCCATTATTGCCCACATTCGTTAACAAGATCGCTAAGAAACACAAGAGGAAAATAAAGAGGATCGGACTCTTGTCCAAAAATATCGGATTTAAGATCTGCTGCAAAAGAGCTGTGATACCCGTTTCCGGTTTGGTCAAAAATGAAGAGATCGCTAAGGCCATTGCACAGAGGAAAACCAGCTCCCAAGCAATTTTCTGATGCGCCAAAGCGCGAAAGTCGACCAAGGATTTCCCCTCTACTCGGATAACACACAATAGTGAGAATAAGATCAATACGATGCCCGCTGAACCAGCCGAGCTCAATTTCTGCGTCAAAAGCCAAGTCTTCGGCAGGAAGGAGGGCAAAAGCAGCAGCATGATCATGAGCAGCAAATAGAACAGCAGGAACTTTTGCAGTCTGCTCATCGGCGGCAGCTTATTTTCTTCAAACATGGCTGTCTTGACCTGCCGCAGCGGTGTCACATCAGCCCGGAAGCCGACCTTCATCATCAGCACATACAACAATATCGACAAGATCGATATGACCAAATTGACCACGATATACGGTAAATAATTCAGGGTCGAGCCTGGCAGGGCACTCTGCATCGTTCCCGTCAGCAAAAGCCCCATACCGTGAAACGGCATCAAAAACGTCCCCAGACACGTTGCATAAGCCACGCCGAATAGCAGCAGCTTGGTATAGCGGTCCCCTTTCTTATAGCCAATATCTTCAAATAACTTATAGAGAATGGACCAGAACAAAAATGCTGCGACCAACTGTGCCATAACTGATGTTACATACGTCCCTAATAAAATAATGATGGTAAACACCCACGGACGCCCTTCGATGACCTTGCGTGTCATGATCCATTGGATGATATAGTCCGGTATGCCCGCTGTCTCTACCACGCCAACCAAAGCCAAAACAAATATCATCAGTATGACGGTACTGTTGCCAAAAGAGGCCGTCAGCACACCAGCAATATTGGTGCAGTCGGACATGGCCAGTGCAGCCAGACCTAACAAACTCGGCCACATGATATCCACCATTGTCCACAAATACAATAGTCCCAAAAAGATGCCGCCCACCTGCATGCCTACCGGCGTCAACGGCGCGATCGGCGGCAGGTACCCCATGCCAAACATCAAAAGCAAACCAATCCCTGTATGCAGATAATACCGTCGGCTATTTACAGCTGTCATTTTCATAACCTCCCCTATCGCTTAAAATGATCACTATTTCCCGCGCGCCGGAATCATAGCTTTGATTTTAGTATGTCATAAGAATATCTGATTGTCCAATTGTTAGCACTTATCAGCCATTGTCTTTGATAAATAAGTTTTATTAATCATAGCGTTTCGATAAGTAAACCGCCGTCTTTCCTCAAGATGCGCTCTCTCTAAACGCATAAGAAAAAGGACCGCACCGTTCTGGTGCGATCCTTCTTCTTATATCTCAACGCTATATCAGCGAGAGAGGGCTGTTACTCTTCAACAGGCGGCTGCTCAGGATCATCAACAGGAGGATCTTGCTCCCCGTTATCCTGACCAGAGCCCTCTGCTGAACCCTTGTCTATATTACTATTGTCGTTGTCATCCGTGGTGCTGTTGTCATCTTTGCCAGTTGCTGGATCTTCATCTGTGACGCTGGACTGTTCTTCATCAGTTGCCGGCAAGGTTAAATTCATCATAGCCGCCTCAACTTTTGGTGTAATAGGAGTTGGCTCTTTTTGGTAACTTAATTTGGCTATAGCCAGCGGATTGCCATCTTTATCGACCGCAGTAACGGTGACCTCAGGTTTAGCAGCGTAGAGGTCAAAGGAATTGTTGTCTTCATTGTAATTGCAGTTGGTAAAATCGACTACAATACAGCATGGGTCTTCTACAATTTGATACTTGGTATCATAATAGAAGTCTATCCAATTATCTTCATTAAGTGTGATACCAGCAGCCTCTGCCTTAGTTTTGTCGATCATTTGATAAGCTGGGAGCGTTTCTTCCAGCGATGCGCCTTCAATCGTGTAGTTGATCAAAATCGTTGCAATCGCTTGCTTTTCATTCTGCGCCTTAGCGTATGCGGAATAGGAGACATTATAGGACGCTACTCCAGCTGGTGCATCCGTTGTACTGATCGTTATAGCGCCAGTACTGCTGTCCTGAGCGAGCTTCAGCCAATCAGCCGTGCGCTTGGCGACTGTGCCATTGCCCTTAGTATTTGCTTGAGCAATGGCTTCAATATCTTGGTTACTCTCGTATTTTTTCAGCTTGTCATGAGATATAGCAGCGACATAGGCGGCATTGGCTGTACCCATAATGCTGCCGTTATTGGTGCAGTTTGTAATGGTGATCGCCACATTTCCCATGTTGCTCCCATTGCCTACATACAATGATGCGTAATCCATCGTCAGATCGCCATTATTGGTGCAGTTCTCAAAGACCAGACTTGTGCAGCTGCCATACGCAAAACCGCCCAAAAAGGCGCTGGTATAAGTTTTGGCCGCGCTGCATATATAACTTAAGTTGTTGGTGCAATTTTTAAAAGTCGTTGTTGTGGCGGTACTAAAGGCTAAATACGCGCTTTCATTATTGTCATCGCCTGTCATTTGGCAGACTTGTCCAGCCTGACCCACAACCACATTATCATAGGTAAAGCTAGTGCCGTGTGTATTACCCACAAAGCATTCTACACCGTTCAGCTGAGGCTGCAGGGTCAGGTTTTTAATGGTCGTATCGCCTGCTGTATCCGCAGCAAATACACCATCCTCCGCGCCGCTTACCGCACTAAAGTCGATCGTGTGCCCAGCACCATCTAAGGTGCCTTCAAACGTTTGGCCGTCAACGCCCAAACCTTGGGTCATTGTAATATCGGAGCCTAAGGTGATGTTGCCGCCAACTTTGGCGCCTAATGCCAGACCATTTTCATCGTTGATGATGATCGTGCCGTTATTGGTGACATTAATGCCAGCCAATTTAGCCCCGGCAGGAATGATCAGGGTCTTGTCCGCTGGGATCGTCAAGGTTGAGCTTGCTGCAATGTCTGCGTTTTCAGCCAAAGTGACAGCGTTCTTATTGGTCAGTGCTGTGGTCAGTGCATTTGCGCTGTTTACAGTCGATGCTGTGGCATTTGTCAGCGTGAGCGTCTTCAGCACCTTGCCTGTGTCCGTTTCAGACAGGGCCACGGTGATCGGCTGATCATTTCCCTGCAGAATCAAGATATACAGACCTTCTGCCAGATCGGCTGCTGTATAGCCTGCTTTTTCTTTGATATTATCTTCAAATTCCTCAGGGTACGCCGCTGACAAAGCGGGATTCACCTGCTTAATGGTATAACTCTTATCGTTTCTCAGGCCGTCAAAGGTCACCATGACTTGTCCCAGATCAGCTGTCTTCGCGGCTTTGTTAAACAATGACTGCTCCAATGCGCCAGTGAAATAACCGCTGATGGTAGTATCTGCACAGGTCAGACCTTTACCCTCTTCTGCTGTCACTGTCGCCGTCACGTCAACGGGCTGTGCGGTGGTATTATTGGTGATCGTGATGGTTCTGATGACAGTATTGTTTGCCTCGATTTTAAAGGTGATCGTGCCGCCATGCTCCTGCCATACCAGGAAGGCGATGCCATCTTTTATGTCAGCACCACTATAGTCCTTGACTTTTTTGCCTTCAGTAAAGTCACCGGGATACGCTTCATTCAGCGCGTCGTTGGTCTGGGTGATCGTATAGGTCGTTCCTTCTGCCAGACCGCCCAAATCGATGACGCATTGGGCGAATTTGTTGTTTTTATTGTCTACACCAGCAAACAGCTGACCCTCTGCATTCTCGATCGCGGCTGTTGTGCTGCCGGTCAGGGTGGTGGTGTAGGTTGTGCCTGCTGCGGTGATCTCAGACGCCGTCAGTCCAGCGGGAACGCCGTTGTCTGTCCATTTGGGCTGGGTGGCTGTATTGATGGTCACGGTTGTATCAGCATTACCCATAGTGAAGCTGTACACATCACCTGTTGCTGTCAGTACACTCCCTCCATGAAGCACGCTGGTTATCTCGTAGCCAGTTTTGGGAACGACGGTAAAGGAAACTTCTGTGTTTTGCTTAGCAGCGGCAGGCAGGGTGGTCATTACGTCACCGCCATTTACGGTCAAGGTGATCTTTTTCGCGTCATTGGAAACGGTTACTTCAGTTCCAATTGCTGGTTTCACAGTCTCTGCTACCGTAACGGTATTAACTGTAGTCGCAACGACATTGTCAACTGTACCGTTGCCAGTTACCGTAACTTTCCCGTTGTCTACTGCGGCCGCAACTGTTGTGACTGCGCCGCCTGCTGCTACCGTGACGGTGGCAGGCTGAGTCACGCTGACATTTTTGACAGCGCTCTCGATGGTCACTGCTGCGCCAGCTTCACTCACTTTCACAGTCTCTACAGCTGCGTTGACGGTGACTGGCGCTGTGGTTGCGACTTCCACTGCGGCAATGTTGGCGCCTGTTTGGGTTGTCACCACAGCCTGCTTCGTCACTTGTACTTCTGGCACAGTGCCTGTGCGAACGGTCAGATCAGCCTGAGCCTGGATGGTCTCCGTGATGCTGACAGTCTCTGCCACAGATAAAGCAGCAGGTGCCTGGACGATCACTTCTTTGCTGACACTGGTGCTGCCTTCTAAGGCAATATGGACATCTTGTTTATTCAGGATGACCTGTCCTTGCAGCTGGCAATCTTTAAAGTGAATAGAATTGCTGCTGCCGCCGTTGATCGTCGTGATGCCTGTAATGGTGATACCCTCTAATGTGAAATCTTGTACGCCATTATTGACGGTCAAATTTCTGATCGTATCTGCTCCATTTAACTTTGTGGAGGTGATCGTGACGTTTTTGCCCATGATGGTCAGAGCACCATTGCTGCTGTTGTATACATAATCTTTTACGGCGGGATCACTGCTGTCACCGCCGCTGCTATCTCCGCCGCCGTTGCCTCCACCACCTGAAGAACCGCCGCTGGAGGATGAGCTGCCACCGCCGCCAGCGACAGGTTTTTTGTCATCTTTGGCTTTATCTGCCTGGCTCAGCACACGGTCGAGCATGGAGACGGCTTCTGCGCGGGTCAGGGCTTTATCCGGCTGGAAGGTGCCGTCTCCATAGCCGCCGATATAACCGGCTTTGGCTGCTGCACCAACTGCGCCTTTGGCCCAGTCAGCGATGGTGCTATTATCCACGAAGCGTGCTGCTGCGGCTGGATCATTGGCCAAATTTTTGGCTTTGGCGATAAAAGCCGCTGCCTGTGCGCGGGTGACGGTGTCATTGGGACGGAAGGTGCCGTCTTCGAAACCGCCTACATAGCCTGCACCCATGGCTAACTGCAATTCACCATAGAACCAGTCGTCTGCTGAAACGTCGGTGAAATTCACAACGCCTGTTTTATTGGCGCCGATGGCCTTGTTGACCAATTTGATAAATTCTGCCCGGGTGATCGCGCGGTCTGGCTGGAAGGTCCCGTCCTCATACCCGCCGATCAACCCTTTGCTCATCCACTGCTGGATCGTTGACTGTGCCCAATGACCATTGAGATCACTGGCGCTCTTGGTGTCTGCCGCAAAGACGCTGGCTGGCAGGACCAAGCTGAATACAAATGCCACTAAAAGCATTTTTGCTACGGTTTTCTTGCTTTTCATCATGAACTTGCCCCTCTCTGTTTTTTAAATCAACTGCACAAACTGCTGAATTGCTGTGCTTTCCCTCCTTTCCCGAAATGTCGTGTAGCAATACTCTTAAGTTTTGAATCCATGTACTGATCCCGTCTCAAAAGCGGCAGAACACGCAAAAAGACAGCAAAAAAGCGGCCAAACCTCGTAAAAAGGCTTGACCGCAATACAATTATCAGATATCTGACGCTTTTGCATTATGGTTTCAAAACTCAAAAGTTTTGGAACCGTTGTGATATATTCGTCACATTTTGAATAATGCTTAAGTGAAATTATAGCACTTCATGACGTCGAAGTAAATACACTTAAATTTTTTGTCGAAAAGATTTTGGCATTTTGACCAGCACCTATCACTGGTCGGGCATAATGAAAATAAGTCCCCTCATCAGCAATAAGCTTGTGAGGGGGCTTGTTTGGTGGGGCATTTCTAAATTTTTTATTTGAAAGCGCCGCTGTTTTTATGAGAGCAGCCCCCAGCGACGGCCGTATCTGAGCACGGTTTTATAGGGCTCTGCGCCAAAGCGTTGGCCTATCTTCTGAATGGCCGCGGTGCAGGCTTTTGCACTGACGGCACTTTGACCAGCTCTGATCTGCTGTATCTTCCTCATGTAGTCTTCGTTTAATTCCTGCTTGATTTTTTTCTTGAAGTCCCTGTTGACGTCTCCCAAGCGATATACATAATTGTACCAATAGGTCTTGCTGAATAGCGGCGTTGTCAAGCGGCCGGCTTGTTCCAGGGCATACATTTTTTCATACACACAGCCTTTTTGGGCATTGATCAGGTACTCGAGTCCTGTATCGCCCCTATAAGCGACGCCATACAGGGTTTTTTCAAAAATATCTTTGCTGATAAAATCGTCTTCCATATCTTTTCTTTGGGCGGCTATCCACTCCAGCAGCTCTCGATAGTCTGCCGCTGCCAGTTTTCTGCAGCTGTAGGCGTAGGCGATCAATTCCGCTAAAGCCTTCAGTTTTTCTTCTTCGAATACGCCTTCCAGCTGATCGACTTCTGCCCACAATAAGCCCGCTGCGCTGTTCGTGCCTGCTGCTTCCGCCAAGGTGTACAGTTCTTCAAAAAATGCCTGCGGATAGACTTCCCGCAGTTTTTTGCCTAAATCGCGCTTGACCTCTTGGGCGATCAGCTCTTTCATGCCCGCTGGCACAGGATATTTTTCGGTCAGACTCAATACATTGCTGGGATATATGCCCAGCTGAGCGCCTTTTTCGATGAAATCATAGATGTCTTCTGCCTCTGAGCTGACTCGGTAAAACATTTTTCCTTCCAGCAGATAGGCACAGCCATACATGGTGAATTCGACGTCAAACCACCCCAGCTCTGCCATTTTTCCGATATCCTCTGCTACGCGCAGATCGTGCATATGCAGCATTGCGCTCAAGTTTCCTGTCATCTGGCTCCCCCCTTCTTCTGCTTATCGCAATTTTTGGCCGCTGAGGTCTTATCGTTTCAGCAGCTCTCCCAGCCGCGAAGTGGTTTGGATGGCCATTTGATAGCTGCCATCGCTTTTCTGCTGGATCTTGGCCGGATAGCCTAATAACTCTGCGATCAGCTCATCGGTAAACATTTTTTCCGCTGCGCCTTGGGCAAAAATATGGCCGTTTTTGAGCAGCAGCGCCTGCTGAAACAGCGGTCTGATCTCTTCAACGTAGTGCGTCACGTAAATGATCGTCAGATCCTTTTTCTGGCTCAGGCTCTCGATGGTCTCAAACAAATAACTTCTGTTGTACACATCCAAGCCCGTACACGGTTCGTCCAGGATCAAGAGATCGGGATCGGAGAACAAGGCTCTGGCGATCAGCACATTCTGCCGCTCGCCTTTGGAGAGCATATCAAATGTACGGTCGATCTTATCCCCCAGTTTCAATTCGCTCAGCAGATCTTTGGCCAGCCGCACATCTGCCAAAGTGATATCGTTATCCAAGCTCAAGGTGCCGTGCTTGCCTGATAAAACGATATGCAGAGCGGATTCTCTGGTATAATATTTATCAAAAAACGAGCTGGACACCCAGCCGATCTTTTCTCTGACCGCCAGAACGTTGTCATTGGTGAATTCTTGGCCAAATACCCGGACCGTTCCTGCTGTAAAATGCTTGAACCCCGCTATAATGCTGAGCAAGGTGGTTTTGCCGCAGCCGTTCATGCCAAACACGATCCAATGCTCGCCGCGCGCCACATTCCAAGTAATATCGCGCAAAAGGTATTTATAGCCTGCTTTGCAGCTGACGCCCTGCATTTCCACGATCTTCTCTTGTCCGTCCATACGCTTCACCCCTTTACACTTTTGCTTTTCATCGCTCCACTGCCCATTTGTCCTCGATCGGTCCATCGTCCAGATCCTCTTCAGTCAAGGTCACGCACTCTCCCACAAAGCCTGCGTTGATCTTTAGGGGAATGGTAAAACCGCTGCCTTCGAGAATACCGATGTTTTGATTTTCCCAGGCCATGATCTCACAGACCTTGGCAATAGTCATCTGCTTCGTTTTCTCATTGTCATCCAGATCAGGATAGCAATTGAATCGGCTGTTCTCAACGAAATATTTGGCGCTGGCATAGATCTCCGGCTCGACGCCAAATTCAATACGGTCGCAGTCCCTGCAAAAAATCTCTATGCGCGAGTCCTCAAAATTGCTGAAAATGATCCTGCGCAGCTTGAGCCGTCCGCCGCAGTATTTACATACGCATCTTTTGGTGCGCGTCTTGAGCATTTCCATTCTCTTTTGAGACTTAAAATCCAGCGTGTCTTTATCGGTGCTCATATGGCCTCATCCCTTCTGTGTGAAACGTCTTCCATACCCTCAAAGGTACGTTATTATACAAAATTTGACACATTAATCGTTCAAGCATATAATGTCTTTATCAAATCCATTGAAGGAGGATATCGTTATGACCTTCGAACAGCTTTTCCATTTTGTTGAAGCCTGCCGCTATCAATCCATCAGCAAAGCCGCTGACAATCTGTTCATCAGCCGCCAGGCCATTTCCACCTCGATCAAAAAGCTGGAGACGGAATTTGGCGTCACGTTGTTTACACGGATACCCAGCGGCGTCATGCTGACCACTGCCGGACAGATCCTCTACACCCACGCTGTCACGATCCTCAACGAATCGTCTGCTATCGAAGAAAATCTCCGCAAATATTCCTCCAAGCAAAAGGTGATCCCCACCTGCCGCATCGGCATTGTTGAATCCCTGCTGATCCTTTATGGCAATGACTTGTTAGAAAAGCTTTCGGCCACTTTTCCTGATACATATTTTGATTTTTCCATGCTCAATGTCAGTGAAGACTTTGGTTCGCTGAGCAATCATGATATTGCTGTATCCATTATCTCCGATGAACAATTTATCACGCTGACTGCCAAGCACGATCCGCAGATCGGCATTACCAAGATCCAAACGCTGCCTTGCTATATCTGGATCGCGGCGGCATCGTCTTGGAATGCCTACACTACCCTCGATTTTGGCTTGTTAAAAAATGCACCTTACTGCAATCTGAAAAACTCTTACAGCAACGCCAACTTTCTGCACTATCTGGACACCTACCACCCCAGTTCCATCAGGAAGCACTGCGAGATCCCGCTTACGCCTACGTTTATCGACTACATTGAACGCTTCGGCTACTATACCATCGATTTTCAGCTGATCGATCATGATTTCTTGTATGCTGATCTCTTCAAAGATCACCCCATCGTCTGCCGAAAGACACAGCTGGACTGGCACGCCATCATTGTGTATAAGAAAAAGGCGGTCAGCAATTTCCAACAGTTCATTACCAACTATCTGACGGAAAAGCTGCAGCCTGATCCATAGCCTTGCCTTGACCACATATAGGGATAGAAGGACAGCCGCAGCTGTCCCTATCCCTATATTTTTTTAGTCTTCAGATCATCTGCTCAAAACAGGCCGATCAGTCTCCAATAAGGCACCAAGATCAGCAAAAATCCGCCAAAGAAAACGGCTGAACGCATCACATTGATCTTGATAAAGTCTGTCGAGGTGATCATTCCAAAGGCATAAATGACCAGATAAGGCACGTATTCATAAGGCAGGAGTATGGCCTCAGAACAGGCATTGACCGCATAAGCAAAGGGGATCGGCGACAGTCCTGATGATACGGCCAAGGAACACATCGGCTCGATGGTCAGCGAAAAGATCGCTAAAGGCGTCATCAAGAAGTTGAGCACAAACACGATACAAAAAACGATGCCCATAATAGCGCTGGGGCTGGTGTTTCCTTGTAAAACTGCTGTACAAAATTCTTTGATGGCGTCAGCCATGCCCATACTGCTGGCCACGGCGCCGATGGACATGCAAGAAGCAATGAAAAAGAGCATCGTCACATTCATTTTTTTAAAGGTATTGACATCCGCGCCATCGATGCCCGGCAAAAACAAAAGCCAGGGCAGGATCGCAAAGCCTAAATTCACATCAAGCTTGTGTACACCTACAGTGAAAATATAGACTAAGACCAAGGCCATCACAAAAATGTTGGCCTTTTCTTTGCGTGTCATTTTGCCCATCAAGGCCAGCTGTTCCTGGAAATAAACGATCTCTCCTAAGCCGCTTTCCGGCTTATACCATTTGGAAATGATCCAGACGATAAATAAGGAAACAAAAAACATCGGCCAGCAATGCAGGATGATGGATAATGGCGTGATGTCCGTAGGGCCAATGTAATTGGCGCCCATCTTCATGATCACGCCCCAGGCTGAAGCCTGATAGGTGTAGGCATGGGCTGTACAGCCGCCCAGCATAGCCGCAGCCGCTATGCCTGCGCCGACCCGCGTCTTCATTTCGTTAAGCGACAGGCACAGTCCGCAGGCTAACGGGGCAATGATACAGTAGCCCTGGCCGCTGGACAGGATATTGAGAACGATGCCCACGACCATCACACTGGCCAAAAGTTTAAAATAACTGCCCTTGACTTTGCACATGATCGTATAGGCGATCCGGCGCAGTAAGCCGCAGTCATCCAACGCTGCCCCCAGGAAAAAAGCGCCGCAGAGCATGAGCATCGTTGTGCCGACCCAGCTGGACATAACCACGGATGCTTCCGCCGCACCAAAAAAGATCCACAACGATGGCATCACGATGGCAATAAACATTTCGGGCACTAATTCAAACGCCGCCAGCGCTAAGCAAAAAACGGTTATGGCCAAGAATGTTTTAAATTGATGTGTCAGCAGTCCTTGCTCAGGCAGTAATAAAATAACAATAGCAAAAATGGCGCAGATCCCCCATTTGATCAATTCATTCCTTCTGCTTGCGATCTCCAATTCACTCGCCTCCCTAATCCTATCCCCAAAAGCGAACACTCAAGCAATGAGCGGGGAAGAGCCGCTCAAAAGCTGACTCTTCTCCCAACAAATGCTCTCTCAAAACAGCGGATCCCTAGTATTCGTTCTCCAGGATCTGATAAGCAGGCGCCCCTTCACACTGCGCCGGCATTCTGACACCGCCCAGCACAGCTATAGTCGGCGCAAAGTCGATCTGCCGAATGATGCGGTCAGTATAGAAACCTTGCTTCACACCTTTGCCAGCCACAATAAAGATCGGCGATACAGAGGTGTCGCTTTCACCATAGGTCGTTGACAGGCAGTCGGAGTGATCAAAGTTGTAGCCTTCTGCCGCCCAGCAGATGATATCACCGGCATGTGGGCCGCCTTGACCTAAGAGAACGGCGTCTCTGTTGCGCAGCGCCACGGCTACGATCCGATGACCTGTCTCCTCAGATTTCAGCTCATAAAGCTTGGTCATGATCTCTTCTTCCAGCTCATACTGATCAGCGGGATCGACAATGCCATGAGGATCTCTGCCTTTTAAGTTGATATAGATATGGCCTTCCCGCTGCATGACCGCTTTGGTATTGGGCCAATCGATGCCGGTGACCTTGCCTTGCTCGTCTCTGATCACGCTGGTAAAGCCCATTTGTTCCATCAACGGGATCATGACGCCCGACAGATCCATCAAGAAGGGGATCTCATGGGCCGGCGCCACCTGCGCATGGTCAGAGAAGATGCTGATCGTCCAGCCTTCATCCAAGAAGTGGAGGAATTTGCCCAGATAATAATCGGTCTGGATATAGAGGTCTTCGATCCATTTCTCTGCTGCAGAAACGGGATTGCGGTTAAACGGCCGCTCTGCTAAAT
>CABVBB010000003.1 GCA_902496505.1 uncultured Peptococcaceae bacterium | reverse complement strand
TTGGATGCGCTGTTTTTCCATAGTCTCTTCTGTGACGTCCATGACGATACCCCAAATGGTGGCGTCGTTTTCCAACTGGCGGATCTTGAGCCAGCGCGGCTGCTCTTCTGAAGCACTGATGCGGTAAATATCCTCACTGTCCCCTTCGGGCGAGCGCATGAGCGCATGCAGGCGGCTGTCAAAGATATCCTTATCCAAATAGCCGTCGCCCTGAGCCGAGCCATTCAAAAATTCCAGCATACATTCTGTACAGTAGACGCGCTTATCGTCTTTATTGTATTCAAAAGCGCCGATGGACATATTGAGCAGATCGATGATCTTGGAGAGTTTGGAGGCAGATTCAGCCACATTGCGGCTCAAATATTCGATAGCCTGCGCCAATTCGTCGATCTCCTTGAGTTTGGTCTTGCTCAACGCGATATCCTGCGAGGGATCGCTGTTCTGCACTTCGCCCACCAGGCGAACGATAGGCCGAGTGATGCGCCGCGACAAGAAAACGGCGGCCAAAATGCTGACCAAAAGCGTCGCCAGCGCGGCAAAGATGATCGCGCGGATGACCGTATGAGACTGCTCCAGCAAATGCTCTTTTTCCGCCATGCCAATGACTGCCCACTGCTCGTTGGAAAAGGGGCCATTGTTGTCATAGAGCTTGATATATTCCATCGTGGCGTAAACGGTATCGTTCAGCCGGTCATTGTCTTCCAAACGATAGATCTTTTTGTACACCGCTTCCTGATCAAAGGTGAGGGGGCTGCTTTCGTCCGGATTGAACCGCGAATACAAGGGTCCATTATGCACCACTGGCCTAAAGCTCAGCGGCTCCGAAGCGGCCTCCTTTTGGGTCACGCCTAAGACGTAGACGCCGTTGCGCTCGGCCTGCAGGAGCTTATACGGCATCATAGCGGCCACATAATCCACTGCCATATCTACACCGACTACGCCCACCACTCGGCCGTCAGAGAGCCTTAAGGGCAGCGAATAGCTGATGACCTGCGGCGAGGTGCTGGTCAGGCGGTGCGCACTGCACCAATAGCCCAGCTTGCTGTCCTTAAGCTCAGGATAAGCTTTGGCCGCTTCGTAAGGCTTGTAGAAAAAAGCACTGCCGCCATCTTGGGGGTCCAGCTGATAGCGGTTGATCCAGGCGCTGTTGAGCGGGATGTGCCCCTCCTGCGCCAGGCTGGCCGGCCCTACATCCAGCAGGATATCCGAATCATCCGCCGGATAATTGTCTGGATCGGTATCGCCCAAATGCACGCCGTAAAAATCATTTTCACCCTTCCAGCCGTAGTCCAGGACCAAAAAACCGCCGGAGACAGAGGTCTTGCGCATCATAAAGATCAGATCATCCGTGGTCTCTTTTAAAAACTGAGTGGTCAGCTCAGGGCTATCCTGGAGATCATCGTAGGTGATGCCCTGCTCAGCGAGATACTCATCCAGAGCGCTGCCCAACAGCTCAGCCTGGGTGCTGATATTGGCCCAGCGCTGCAGCATCTCGTTGGCCAAGCTGCTCTGCACGCTGCTCACCCGTTCATTAAAGGTGTCGAAGGCACTGTGATCGAGCTGCTCCAAGGTACCACGCGCTTCCAGGAGGATCATGAACAGTGCTGACTGCAAAATAGCCACACAGAGCATAGCGACCAACAGTCTGATGAGCATAGTCCGGCTGCGCTTATTTTTTTGTGGTTTCACCATTCTATGCCCCCTTTCTGGTTCGTCTCATCTTTATTCCGCAGCCTGCGCTCCACTATCAGGCGGAGTGGATAAGGCCTGGCTGAACTCAGCAAAGCACTCTTCAAAATGCGCTTCACTGATAAAGGGCTCTACAGCTTCTGCCCGACTCATCCCGTCGGACATACGGCTTTCGATCAAGGCCAGATCGCGGTCGATCTGATCAGCCATGTTGTTTTCCAGCACTGAGCGCGCCCAGGTGCCTTTGTCAAAGGGCTTGTTGGTATACATTTTGCTCTGGGAGACCACATCGATGGCCACATGGACAGTGTCTTCCAGCATGATATTGGCCGCGCTGGAGCTCTGCTCTTCAAAGACCGGCTCGATCTTTGCCCAGTCGTTGGCGCTTTTTTTCACTGGCAGATAGCCAGAGCGCACACTGAAATCGATATTACGCTCATCATCGGTAAACCATTTCAAAAAGACAGTGGCCGCATATTCCTTTTCAGGGGTGGATTTGACCACCATCATGCCTGCGCCCTGCTGTACCGCATAGCGCTCGCCGCCTTCAAAGATCGGCGCCGGCAAAGTCACCGCTTCTATGGGATAGGTCTCATTATCGTTCAAAACGACCTGCTGCGGGAAATAGGTCGCCCCTGTAGTGGACCCTACCAAAGCGATGATATCGCCTGCACTGGCATCATCAGCGCGGAAACGGCCATGGGCAGCAAAATAACCCTGCACCATCGGCACATAGTAATTTTCCCATAGGCGCTTATAGATCGCCTTGTCCACATTGATCGTCGCCTCGCCATTATGCACCTCAAAGATCTCATTGCCCAGCTGACGATTGCCGATGATCATGTAGTTGGCCAAGGCATCCCGGCCAAAGAAAGCTTTGCCGTCATCCGGCGCCTCAGTCAGGCTGTCTGTCCATTGGTAATAAGCCTCTGCTGTCTTAGTCAGCCCTTCTATGGTCGCCAGATCATCATAGCTGGCGCTGGTGGCTTGGGCAAATTTATCCCAGTCCGTCTTATTGACCATCAAGACCTCCGTAGATTTGGCCACTGGAAAGATCTTGAGCTGTTCTTCGCCGTCGATGCGGCCTTCATCGATATAACCGTCGACATAAGCGGCCAGATCCTCCTTGCTCAAGTAAGGGTCCAAACTAGCCGCCAAGCCCAATTGATCCAGCGTGTAGGCGGTATCAGCATAAGCGGCAAAGACGTCGGGCAGTTCTTCCGCGCTGACCTCTTTATTAGCCGAGGCAATGACCTTTTGAGTCAACTCATTGATATTGCCCTGGCTGTAAGCCTCCACGACGATACCTTTTTCATAACCCACCGTATCGTTGAATTCAGCCACGGCCTGGTCAAAAGCGGTCTGCTGCGCGCCGTTGTAATAATGCCAGATGGTGATCGCTGTGGGATTTTTGGGGTCCAGCTTATACTCCTGCACGCCCTTGCTACCGCAGCCTGCTGCCATAAAGGCGGTCAGCACCAGCAGCGCCAGCAGACGACTGCCTGTCCAAAATTTTTTCATTTTCTTCACTCCGCTCTTCCCAAATTTTTTTGAAATGGATATTTTGTTCTTATTTTTATTTTCTCCATTATATGCCATTGGGACAGAAATTGCTACAGTAAAGTTCCAGCGCCAGGCTTTTGTTACGCTGTACCACCGTATTTTTTCTGATGTCAGCAATATTCTAAGCGATGATTGCACCAGCGGGCAAAATACGCTACAATAAGGGTATTATCTTTTCCTGTCAGTACAATGTATTTTCCCAAAGGAGGTTCCAGTCATGAAAGTTAAAGATACGATCCTGCTCATGTTGGGCAGCGCTTTGGCCGCATCGGTCGCCACATTGGTCATTATGGGTTCCAAGATCATCAAGGTCAGCAAAAAACTTGTCTGAGAATTTGCCCGCACAGGCAGGATTATACCGCGCCCGGCGGGAAGGAAACAGAAACTAAAAAGACGGCGCGCTCCCTTTTGGCGAGCGGTGCCGTCTGCTAAACTGACTGAGGTGAATACGTTTGTCTACTAAGCTTTCAACCCGTGCCTTGACAGAAGGCGCTTTGATGACCGCGCTTTGTGTCCTGCTTTTGATCGGCAGTTATTTTTTGCCTATTATCGGTTTTGTTTTGACCTTTGCCGTCGGCGTACCGCTGACCATATTGGTCGTTCGGCGCGGCCTTTCTCCAGCCATCATTGCTTCTGTGGCGGCTGCCCTTGTCATCTCGCTGCTTTTCGGCATTTTGAGTGGTGTACGCTTTGTCCTGATGTATGTGCCTATGTCGCTGGCTGTGGGCTATATGCTGGCTAATCGCCGCGGTGCAGGCAAGACCATGCTCGTCTCCTGCGTCGCTGGGGCACTGTCTGTCACGCTGATGCTGCTTCTGGGCGCTGCGATCTCCGGCTTCAGCATCGATAATCTGATCGCTCAGTTCAGCCAGTCCATCGATGAGATGGTGGAACTGTACAAACAAATGGGCGCTTTGGAGCAAATGGGCATGACAGAAGATGCCTTGCGCCAATACGCGCAGGGTATGATGGTCCTTTTGCCGGCAATGATGGTGATCATGGGCGGTATCTTGGGCGTCATCCACTTTATTTTGTCCCGCGCGACCATGCGCAAGCTCAAGCTCAAGATCCCCCGCATGCCCAAGTTCAGTCAATGGTATCTGCCCGCTTCGGCTGTCTGGGGACTCATCGCC
Source organism: uncultured Peptococcaceae bacterium (assembly GCA_902496505.1). Classification (GTDB taxonomy): domain Bacteria; phylum Bacillota; class Peptococcia; order Peptococcales; family Peptococcaceae; genus CABVBB01. The sequence continues at coordinate 12,793 of CABVBB010000003.1, read as the reverse complement.
GCCTGGGCACTGTGGCTTTTGGCCGATTTTCTCCATCTCGACTGGCTGAATACGTTCGCCATCAATATCTTGGTGATCTACGGCGCGCTGCTCTTTTTTACCGGACTGTCTGTTCTGGCACATTTCATGCGTTTTAGTGAGATGTCCACCGGTATGAAGGTCGTGGTCGTCATCTTCATCTTATTCTTTTTCACCGGTGTCTGTCTGGTCGCTCTCTTCGCCGGACTGCTGGATTTGATCTTTGATTTTCGCAAGCTGCGCAAAAACAAAAAACAGACGCAGCCATCATCATAGGGAGGAATGTTCACATGAAAGTCATTTTACTGCAAGATGTCAATAAGGTCGGCAAAAAAGACCAGATCTTAGAGGTCAAGGAAGGCTACGGCCGCAATTATCTGTTGGCCCGCAAGCTGGCTGTAGAAGCTACTGACGCCAATCTCAAGGAGCTCAAGCGTCAGGAAGCGATCCGCGCAGACAAAGCTGCCAAGGAAAAAGCCGAGGCCGAAGCCCTGGGCGAAAAACTCAAAAGCCTGACCGTGGTCATCACCACCAAATGCGGTGATAACGGCAAGCTCTTCGGTGCTGTTACCAACAAAGAGATCGCTGAGAAACTGGAAAAAGACCACGGTATCAAGATCGACAAACGCAAGATCGAATTGGAGGACAATATCAAAACGCTGGGCACCTATACGCCCACCGTCAAGCTGCACCAAAATGTCAGCGTCAAACTGACTGTCAAGGTCACAGAGTAGCCTCTCACACATGATCGTTTAACTGCGGTGAGCTGTATCATCACGATGCCGCTCACCTTTTTTTATCCATTTCTATGTATCAAAGGCGGTGAAATTTTGACCCGGATCCAAACCTATCACAAACACCCCCGCCGGCGTTTTCCCATCCGCCCCACCAAACGGGGCTGGGCTGCGCTGGCTCTCCTTTTGGCAGTGATCATACTCCTAGTCAGCCGCTGCACCCACCGTCAGCCGGAGGCTATTTATCCCGAAAATATCGGCACGATCCCTGTGCATACCGATCTGATCCCTGAAGACTTTGCCGGACGGACCGGCATAGAGCGTGACATCAAATGGATCGTCATCCACGAGACCGGCAACCGTGCGCCCAGCGCCACCGCCGCTAATCACAATGCCTTTCTCCATGACGACAAGCAGCGCGAAAGCAAAACCGCCTGGCATTACACAGTAGATGACCACGAGATCTACCACCATCTGCCTGATGATGAGGTCGGCTATCAGGCGGGCGACGGCCAGGCCAAAAACGGCGGCAATCTGTGCGGCATCGGCATCGAGATCTGCGTTAATGAAGGCGGCGATTACGATCAGGCGGTAGATAATGCCGCCATGCTTACGGCCTATCTGCTCAACGCCTACCATTTGGGCGTGAACGATGTCAAACAGCATGCTGATTTCATGCAGAAAAACTGTCCCGAGCACCTGCGCGAGGGCGACAACTGGACGCACTTCCTGCAAAAAGTGAAAGAATATAAAAAACAGCTGAAATAAACCCCGCCTTTCGGCAAAGGATGTGATCATCGTGTTTATCCGCGCACTATTCAAGCAGGAGGCCCGCCGTGCTCTCTCCGGCCATTTTCCCGAGGCGATGCTCATCACCATACTGGCCTCGCTCATGCCCGCGATCATACTGCTGGCTCCGTCCAATATGGCTTTGGAGATACTGTCCCTTTTCATCATAGGGCCGCTGCTTTTGGCGGTGAGCCGCTATTTCTGGCGTGTTTCCACTGGAGCAAGGCCCACGGTAGGCAGCTTTTTTGCGGCCTTCAACGAATGTTCGACGGCGTGTCTGGCCTATCTCTGGCAGACGCTTTGGACGTGTCTGTGGCTTTTGCTCCTCATCGTGCCCGGCATCGTCAAATACCTCAGTTATTCTCAGCAGTTTTTCCTGCTGGCCGAATATCCCCAGCTGGGCGCGCGCCGCTCACTGGAGCTGAGCAAACGCCTCACCGAGGGCTACAAATGGGAGCTCTTCGTCACTTACCTGAGCTTTCTGGGATGGGCCGTGCTCTCCTTTTTCACCCTGGGACTGGCGCTGGTCTATGTACTGCCCTATTATTACACCACCATGGCGCAGATCTATCATTATCTCAAGGAAGACGCTCTGGCCAGCGGCCGTTTGAGCGCAGCTGATCTGCCCCAGACTGAAAACGAGCCAAAAGTCTCTGCTGCCGCACAGCCCGAAGAAAATGCGGCAGAGGCCCTTGTCTGGACGGCCATCGAAGAGGAGGAACTGACCCATGAACAGGAATAAACGCGGTCTCGTCATTTTCATTGCTATGCTGGTGATCACAGCCCTTGCGGCAGGACTGGCCAAAGGCGGCAGGACTGGTTTGCTCGTCGGCGATTATGTCGCTGTGGTCAACGTCGTCGGCACCATCGAAGAAAGCGGCACCACCTATGATCAGCAGTGGTTTTTGGATACTATCGATGAGCTCACCGCTGATCCCGCCAACCAAGGCATCCTGCTTTATATCGATTCGCCCGGCGGCACGGTGTACGAATCTGATGAAGCCTATCTCAAGCTCATGGACTACAAAGCCATCACCGGCCGGCCCGTCTATGCGGCTATCGCCCATTACGGCGCCTCCGGCGCCTATTATATCGCAGCCGCTGCTGATGAGATCTACGCCAACCGCAACAGCCTCACTGGTTCCATCGGCGTCATCATGGGTTCGGCTGTAGACATGACCCAGCTCATGGACAAATTGGGCATCAAGATGACCACCTTCCACGCTGGCGCCAATAAAAATATGCTGGCCATTGATGAGCCTGTCACTGACGAGCAGCGCGCGATCATGCAGAGTATCCTGGACGAAAGCTATGATCAGTTCGTCAGCATCGTTGCCGAAAGCCGCCATATGACAGTCGATGCCGTCCGTGCCTTGGCCGACGGCCGCATCTACACCGCCCAGCAGGCTGCCGACAACGGCCTCATCGACGGCGTCCGCACCTATGAAGAAGCGCTGACCAAACTTATGGCTGACGCCAGCGTCCCCTATGGCAGCGCCTATTATTACAGCTACGAAAAAGAGACCCACTGGCTCGATGAACTGCTGGGGCTCAAGACCACTCTCTCCGGCCAAAACGCCGCAGCAGGGCTTGGTGAACTCAGCAAAGCCCTTGCCCCTGTCCAGGGCCCCGCTTATTATTACGCCTATTAGTTTTTTAAGATCATTCCTGACCATCTGCTGTTCATGCGTGCAGCAGATGGCCAGTTTTTTTATTGGGTTATGGTAAGATAATTACTATGTCAAAGCGCCAGTGTGATATATAATATAAAATGTCTTGATCGAGAAATCATCCTCTCATTTGATCAGCTGTCATCCGGCAGCATTTTTCGTTAAAAAAGCAAAAAGGGAGTAATAATCATGGAAAAAACACAAAAGGAATGGACAAATTATCTGCATTGGGGGATCGGCATCCTGATCATGTGCCTTGGCTATGTCATCCCCGCTTCAGAGCCGTTGACGCCCATGGGTGTCAAGATCCTGATGATCTTTGCCGGCATGATCTATCTCTGGTGCACGGTAAACCCCATCGGCAGCAGCCTGCTGGCTTTGCTGGCTGTAGGACTGGCGGGCTACGCCCCCTTCACCGAAGTCTTATCCAAGGCTATCTCTGACTCGACCTGGCTGGTCGTCTTCTTCTCCTGCATCCTCTTCATGTCCAGCATCGAAAGCGGTATGCCGGAATACATCTCGCATGGCATTTTTAAAGCGACACAGGACATCATCACCGGCCGCCCTATGGTGCTGATCTTTATCCTGATGTGCGCCTCCTTCATCGTTTCCGCGCTGACCAATATTATTCCGACCATCTTGATGTTTTGGGCCATCTGCTATGCCATCATCAATGACCTCAACTTAGAAAAAACCGATCGCTACAGCATGCTACTGATCATGAGCAGCTTCATGGGCGCTATGCTGGGCAACGCGGCGCTGCCTTTCAAAGGCGCTATCATCATCATTATCAGCGCTTTTGAAAAAGCCTCCGGCTTGGCGATCCCCTACGGCCCTTATATGATCATCAATTTGATCTGCTCGTTATTGATCATGCTGTTATACTGCCTGGCCGTCAAATATCTGTTCCGCCTGGATCTCGGCAAGGCCAAAAATATCGACGGCAAAATTTTGGCCAGCAATAAATTAGCTCCTATGTCCTTAAGCGTCAAAGCGCATCTGGCCGCAGTCTTTGCCTTCATCATCCTGGTCCTGATCTCCAGCTTTCTGCCCAAGGGCTCAGCAGCTGCCGCTCTCTTTACCAACCTAGGCACCGAAGGCATCGCTGTCATCTTGATCATCCTCCTGCTGTTGGTCAAAGACAACGGCAAGCCCTGCATGAAGATCACCAAGACAATGGAATCCATGCCCTGGCCCGCCATATTCATGGTCATGGCTGCCGTCTACATGGCCGGCGCGATGAAGGACAAAGAGGTCACCGGCGTGATCCCCTGGCTCAAGACCGTGCTCAATCCGATCTTAGGCGGCCACAGCGAATTCATCTTTGCCGCACTGATCTTTGCGCTGGCTATGCTGCTGACCTGCTTCTTCCACAATGGCGCACTGGGCAACATGATGATGCCTGTCCTCTTCGCTGTTGCCGATGCCAATGGCTATAACAGCGTAGCCATTGCCGCTATGATGACGCTGGCGATCAATATGGCCTTCCTGGCCCCCTCAGCTTCCAACTATGCGCCGCTTTTGCACGGCAACAAAGCTTATATTTCCTTAAAAGATATTTGGACCTACGGTTTGTTCTTCGAGCTTTTGACCTTTGCCATCTTCCTTTTCTTAGGTCTGCCGATCGCCAAACTGATGATGTAGATGATCGCCGTCAGAACAGCGCCGCTCAGGGTGTCGACAAAAGCGCTCGGCTCCAAAATGGCGTCGCGATGTCGGCACCCTGACTGTGGTTCTTTTATACTTTTGTCTACAATCTGAGCGCCGCTAGATAGCGGCGCTGTTTTTCTTGCTGTCACGCCCGTTCTTTAGTATACTAAGTACAGTAAATCTCAATGAAATGTGGTGAGCGGGCTGTGGCAGAGCACAATAATCAAATCAATGCTTATTTCTGCCTGGAGGATGATTTGAGCAGCATCGAAGATTTTTTAGCGCTAGGCACCCATAAGCATTTCAAAAAAGGGGAGCATATCCTGCCCATAGGCGAAACGATCGATCACCTGTACTACTTGAAGCAGGGCAAAGCCGGACGACTCATCACCGCTGCTAATGGTGCCGAAAAATATATCAAGGTGGTCTGTGATCAAGGCATCATTGGTGAAGTGCTCTTCTTTCAAAACCGCGTCAACTACAATTCTTTTATCGCTATCGAAGACTGCAACTGCTATCTGTTTGACAAGCAGACTGTTGAGCAGGTATTGCTTAAAGACACTCAGTTTGTCCAACAGCTGATCCAATGGTTTTGTCAGCGCATGACCGCCTTGAACGGACAGGTCACTGACAGCCTGATCAAAAGTCCCTATTACCGTATCTGCAAATTTTTATTGGAGTACGTCCAAGAGTTCGGTACCCTGGACGAAAACGGCCGTCCTATCTACGAAGGCAAACTGTCGCATTATGATATCGCCAAATATCTGGGCATCAATCGCGTCTCTGTCACCAATGTCCTCAAGCAGCTGCAGGAAGAAGGCATCATTCACAAAGATCGCCAGCTGCTGATCCTCTTGGACGCGGATTATCTCCAAAATCTCTAAAACATTAAAAGACCAGCCCGCATTCAGCGCGAGCTGGTCTTTTTTTACGTATTCAGGTATCTGGGCCCGCTGCGGCAATAGCGACTTCTGTAACATAATCATCGGTACTGGCGGCCATGTACATATCCACAATGGAATTTTCATAAGCATGGCCAGCGATGGTGAGGCCGTTATCCTTCAGATAGGCGAACATTTCTTGGTAAATAGCAGGGCAGGTGCCGTAGTAGCCTTTGTAATAGCCCACCACGTACCAGCCGGCCGGCTTGGTAAAGGCGTAAGGGCCGTCGTAATCATCAGCGACCTTCGTAAACCAGTAGCTGAATTCCAGGCTGCCCGCCAGCAGATTGTCCTGGCTGATGATGGAACCGATAGGATAGCCCACATTCAAGCGGTGTTTTTCGCAGAAACGCACATGGTCAGCGATGGTCTGGCTGTATTTCTGATCATCCAGTTCCACCAGCGGATCGCTCAGGACCAGCCGTTCTTCAGGCTGATATTCCAGTCTGAGCTCGCTGAAATCCACAGCATTAGCGTACTGCACCTGAGCGACTTTGTTTTCGATGATCTGGTTGGCCTGCTGCAAATGAGCGATCTCCTGCTGGATCTTTTGTCGCTGGGCATAAAGCAGCGCCAAAAGCTCGTCTTGACTGCGGTGATTGAGGTATTCTTTGATGGTCTTGAGCGGCGTATCGATGGTTTTGAGCGCCATCAGGATGCGGAAAGCGTCCAGCTGCTGAAAAGCATAGTAGCGGTAACCGTTATCGCCCACTGCCTCAGGGGAAAAGACGCCCATCCGGTCGTAATACTGCAGCGTCTGCTTGCTCACATTGCAGAGATCAGCAAATTCACCGATCGTACAGTATCGTTGTTTTTGATATACCATATTGCAAAATCCTCCTTGACAATATAGTTACTATATCCTTTATCATACAGCCAAGATCAAAATCATTCAAGAGATGATCGTATTTATTTTGCAGGAGGTCTCTATATCATGGCTTATTTCTTTCTCACCATCGCTGTCGTCACGGAAGTCGTTGGTTCCAGCTTGCTCAAATTCACCGACGGCTTCAAACGTCTGCTGCCCACACTGGCTTGCCTGAGCGCCTATATGGTGGCTTATTACAGCATATCGCTTTCAATGAAGACCCTGTCGCTCAATGTGGCCTACGCCACTTGGTGCGGCGCCGGCACGGTGCTCACGCTGTTTTGCGGAGCGCTGCTCTATCACGAAAAGATCACGCGCCAAAGCTTTTTGGGCGTCATTATTTTGACCGCAGGCATCGTCCTGCTCAATAATTGCTGAAGGAGAGATACGTGATGAAACAATATATCTATTTGACATTGGCCATCCTTTTAGGTCTGGTGGGTTCCGCTATGCTCAAATACTGTGATGGCTTCACCATTTTCTGGCCGACGATCTTAGCCATCGTCAGCTATTTCGCCGCCTTTTATTTTTTCAGCCTGTCGCTCAGAACACTGCCCCTTTCCGTCGGCTACGCTACCTGGTCTGGTGTGAGCACCGCGCTCAATGCCGTGCTGGGGCTGATCTTTTTCAACGAAAGCATGTCTTTGCTGAAGATCCTGGCGCTGGTCTTGGTCATCGGCGGTATCGTGCTCATCAATAATACCAACAAGCCCGAGGAAGCCGAAGCCGAGACTGTGCTGGCAGCTTCTGTCCATACCCTTTAGACCCTGAGGATAAAAAAATGGCCCCCTATATAAAAATAGGAGGCCATTTTTTATGCTGCTTTTTTGCTCCAGCGGCCATAGATCGTATCGATGATCACCGCGATAGCATTGTCACCAGAGACATTGGCAGCGGTGCCGAAGCTGTCTTGGGTGAGGTAGAGCGCGATCATCAGGCTGGCCATTGCGCTGTCAGTAGCAATGCCGATCATTGGCAGGAAGGGCAGCGCACTCATGACTGCACCGCCGGGAGCACCCGGAGCAGCGACCATGGCTACGCCCAAGACCAAGAGGAAGGGCAGCATGATGCCCAGCGAATGATCCATGCCGTTCATCAACAGGATCGCTACAGAAAAGCAGGTCAGCGAAATGATGCTGCCGGCCAAATGGATGGTCGCGCACAGCGGCACGACGAATTCGCGGATCTGGCGGGAAACGCCGTTTTTCTCAGCGCACTGCACATTGACCGGGATAGTGGCTGCGGAGGACTGCGTACCCAGCGCGGTCACATAGCCTGCGGCCTGATTTTTGATCAGCGTCAGCGGATTTTTGCCGCCGATGAGACCTGCTGTGACGAACATAAAGGCCAGATAAATGAAATGCAGCGGGATCACCAGGCAGAAGACCTTCCACAATAATCCCAGGATGACGAAGACCTGACCAGAATAGGTGATATTGGCAAAGGTACCGGCGATATAGATAGGTAACAGCGGAATGATAATGGTCGCCAGCACGCTTTTGATGATCTCCTGAAAATCCTCGCAGAGCATATAAAGCGTATCGCCTCGGCCGTGCGCTCTGAGCGCCGCAATGCCCAAGCCCATCATGAAGGCAAAGATGATCGCCGCCGTAACGTCAAACATCGGTGCCAACGGGATGGTAAAATACGGATCGACCATCCCGGCATTGGGATCGCCGATAAGCGCACCATTTTCCGTGCCCAGCCATTTCGGGAAAACAGCACTGGCCACAGTGAGCGCAAAAAGCGCCGCCAAAATAGTCGAGCCATAAGCGATACCTGTAGTCAGCCCCAAAAGCTTGCCTGCCCCATGGGTGAGGTCGGCGATACCGCAGATAACGAAGGCCAGAATAATGAACGGGATGACAAATTTCAAAAACGCCGCAAATAAAGAGGCAAAGGTCACCAGTACCCGCACCAGCACTTCTGGTAAAAAAGCACCGATCAAAATACCGGCAATGATGCCTAAGATCAGCCGAGGCACTAAGCCCAGCTTACGTTTGCGATCTTGCATGATAAGAGTTCCACCTTTCTTCGTGTCATTTTGTGCTCGTGTTGTGTAAAGATGTGCACGCGTCGCAGACTTATATATTATGTCTAAATTAGCCCCTGCTGTCAAGGGTCAAATTTTGCTGTTTCCTGCCGATGAACAGCCTGTATTTTTCGCTTACTAATAGTCTTCTTCTCCATCATAAAAGCCCAGCGTCAGGATCACGACGCTGGGCTTTTTGGCGGTTGTAGGCGCGGGGGTTGGGGGGCTTGCGGGTGGTGGGGTCAAGTTCGCCCCAGCTGCGGCGGCGAGCGTTATTGATGGCGCGCTGGGCTTTTTTGGACAGTTTGTCATAGGGGATGAATCGTTCCATCACGGACACTCCTTTTGTTCGTTTGCCTAGAGTATAGCACGGGCGGGGAAGCGTCGCATTAAACGGCTGGTTGAATAAAAAAATCGGCCTGCGCCGCAGAAATAGTTGACATCACAACTATTTCCTTCTATAATAGAGAAACATCATTGCTGTTTTTCCATATGGCCTCGACTTTACCAGCCCTATCTCTGGCAGCTGCAGCCTCTGCGCCGGAGATGAGGGCTGCTCTTTTTGACGGACTGGGGGAAAATGGCAGAGTTTACTTTCAACTTATTTTTCTGAGGGAGGAATACATAATGAGTGCACCTGCACGCTGGCTGTCTAAGGACAGCTTCTTTATCATCGCCATCATCATTTCGGGCGGCTTCATCACGATTTTGAATCAGACCATCCTGTCACCGGCTTTGCCGAGCATCATGCGGGATTTTGGCATCACGGCCAGTCTGGGCCAATGGCTGACGACGGGCTTCATGCTGGTCAATGGCATCATGGTGCCGATCACGGCGTATCTGATCGATCGTTTTTCCACGCGGGCATTGTTTCTGACGTCTATGTGCGTCTTTTGTCTGGGCACGATCCTGGCGGGCTTTGCGCCGACTTTTCCGCTCTTGCTTTTAGCGCGTATCCTGCAGGCGTTTGGCGCGGGCATCCAGATGCCTCTGGGCTCGGTGACGATGATGCGGCTTTTCCCGGTGGAAAAACGCGGCATCGCAATGGGGCTGGTGGGTATCGTCATCGCCTTTGCGCCGGCTATCGGGCCGACATTTTCGGGCTGGGTCGTTGATCAGTGGAGCTGGCATTATATTTTCCGCTGCCTGATCCCGCTGGTGGTGGTGGATATCCTGTTCGCCGCCGTGTTCCTGAAAAATGTGGGCGAAGCCGTGCCGTCTCGTTTGGATTGGCCGTCGGTGGCGCTGTCTACAGTGGCCTTCGGCGGACTGCTCTACGGCTTCAGCGAAGCAGCGGGCGGCTGGCTGCGCGTGATCACGCTGGCGCCCTTAGCCATCGGCGCAGTGGGACTGGTCTTCTTCATCCGGCGGCAGAATCATTTGGAAGCGCCGCTTTTGAATCTCAAGGCACTGCGCTCGCCGGTCTTTTCTTACGCCACTGTGCTCAGTATGATCAATAACTGCGCACTCATCGCCGGTACGCTGATCTTCCCGATCTATTTGCAGGATGTCTTGGGCTATGGCGCGATGCAGTCGGGGCTTTTGATGCTGCCGGGCGCGATCCTCATGGGCATCATGAGCCCGATCACCGGCATGCTCTTCGACCGCTTCGGGCCGCGGGTGCTGGCCATCACTGGCTTTACCATGATGACGCTGACCACGGGCTGCTTCTGCTTTTTGACCACGGGCCGCAGTTTCCTGACGCTGTGTCTGCTCTTCACCATCCGTGAATTGGGCATGTCTATGGCCAATATGCCGATCAATACCTGGGGCATCAATGCGCTCTCTTATGATCTGATCGCCCACGGCAATGCCATCAACAATACCGCGCGCCAGGTCGCCGGCTCCATCGGCACGGCTATCATGGTCACGGTGATGACGATGGTGACCAACAGCCGCCTGACCGCTGGCGCTCCCACTGAAGCAACACTGGCCGGCATCAATGCGGCCTTTACTGTAGCGACGCTTTTATCGGCGATCGCGCTGGTGCTGACCTTGCTCAAGGTGCACCAACTGCCGAACCGCCGTCATGCCTAACGTCAAAAAGACCACCGCAGCAACAAAGGCTGCGATGGTCTTTTTTTTATATGCTTTATTGGAAGATCTGGTACATGGGAGCACCTTCACACTGAGCGGGCATCCGCACGCCCAGCAGGGTGGCGACGGTGGGGGTCACATCGATCTGCTTGATATAACGCTGGATGGTGTAGCCCTTCTTGACACCCTGGCCAACAGCGATAAAGATTGGGGAAACAGAGCTGTCGTAGGCACCCCTAAAGGTGGACAATGCGTCGCCATGCGGCCGGTTGTAGCCTTCTTCGACGAAGAAGACGATATCGCCCATACCCTCGCCGCCGTAGCCAAAGGCAATGGCGTCTTTGTTGCGCAGGGCGATGGAGATCACCCGCCGGCCGTTTTCGCGGTAGTTGTAGAGATCGGAGATGATCTGCGTCTCCAGATCGTATTGATCCGCCGGATCGACGATGCCTTCGGGATTGCGGCCTTTGATATTGAGATAGATATAGGTGCTGTGAATCTGCACAGCGCGGGTCTTGCTCCAATCGATCTCTTTGATGTCATTGCCGTTTTCGTCTTTTTTCATCACGGTGTAGCCCAGTTCACGCATGACGGGTACGGACAGACCGAAGCCGTCGCCGATGATCGGGGTGAAATCTTCTGTGGGAATGATGATCCCGTGGTCAGAGACGACCAGGATGGTCCAGCCTTCGTCCAAAAGATGGGCGAATTTTCCCAGATAAGCGTCGGTCAGCTGGTAGGCTTTCTGACGATAGGCTTTATAAAATTCGGTGGTCAAGCCGTTGTTTTCGCGCAGCTCGGGCTTGATGTATTGGAAGCGGCCGTGACCGTCAGAGTCGATATTGTGCACGTGGGTGAAGATGGCGCTGTAGCCGTGCTCTTTGAGCAAATACAAAATAGCGTCTGACTGCCAGTTTAGATAAGTCTCCCAAAATTTCAGCGACATTTGCGCATCGCCTTCGGATTGGCTGCCGGCGATGCCTTTGGTCGGGATCAGTCCCACGTTTTTGATGACTTCCTGATACAAGGATTTGGGATGCCAGCAGCTGTCCTTGGTCAGATCGTAAGCAATGCCGGACCACAGGAACAATTTGCTGCCGTCTTCAGCCAGTTCATGCAGGCGGTAGCTGCGGGAAATGGGGGTCACTGTGCCGTCGATGACCATTTCGTCCACGACGCAGAAGGCAGACTCGCCTACCTTGAGCGATACGATGAGCTGCATCTCTTTTTTGGATCTGTACATAGAAACGGTGTCATAGATACCATGCTCGTTTTTGGTGATCAGGCAGGGACGGCGCATTTGCCCGTCAAAAAAGAGCAGGGTGCATTCTTTGGCGTCTGCGGGCGCTTCTGCCCAATTTTTGGCGGCTGTGATGGGCGAATAAATGGCGTCGCAGGGATTTTTGGAGAAAGCCAGCTCGCCGTCGTAATGATCGAAGATGATGTTGCGGGTCTCTTTAGCACCGGTCATGATATTGTTGCAGGCATCAGCGCCGCTGCCGCCCTCTGTGCCCTGTAATTCTTCGCCCAAGTCGGTCATGATGCAGCCAGAGCCATTGTCTGCGGCCGCGCCTGCCTTTTGGTAGCGCAGTTCCTGGAGCTCCTCTGAGGCATAGAGCCGCTTATCGCTGTCAACATTGGCTGTGGCCATATTGACGAAGGCTGGCTGCATCCCGTCGACGACGTGCAGATCGGGACTGTCTGAGGTCGGAGGCCAGGAGCAGCCCGGCCAATGCCAGACCAGCGTTTTTTTGCCGGCTTCTGTAGTCACGTTCCAAATAGGCTCTGCCTTGCACATCCGAGAGTCCAGATTGTAAATAGCAGTATCCAATTTGTCCGGATGCTGGTTCCAAAAGCAGGTGATACCGTGCGTCCTCGGCTCAGCGCCAGTGGAAAGCGTCGTCCACAAGGGCGGCGTGATGGTGGGATTGGACCCGAGCATATTGAGCCCTTCCCGAGCCGAACCATTTTGCACAAAGCGGGCAATATTGGGCAAAAGCCCCTGATCCATGTACAGCTTGGTCACCCGCGGATCCATGCCGTCCACACCTAAT
>CABVBB010000002.1 GCA_902496505.1 uncultured Peptococcaceae bacterium | reverse complement strand
CAGCGTTGGGTCTTGATGAAAAAGTGCATTTGATCTTGCGAGCGGGCTATGTAAAGGCCTATGGGGAAAATATTGGCCTCCGCCGTGATCTGGAGGAGTATATAACCGTTGTCAAATGATCGACCGACAGTTCAGGGCCTAGGGGATGTCTGCCCAGAGGCGGCCTTTTTTGCTGATTTTTTGCGGCGCGATAACGGGCGGCTGTGGCAATTTGCCCCCGCGCCTGCTATAATGGAGGCAGAAGCAGACTGGTCTGTTAAAGGAGGGGATCGCGTGAATATCGATTTGGACAGAGATATGGTGTATGAATTGTTTCAGCAGCCAGATCGGGAAAATTTCCGCCGTTTGCTGGAAAAGGTGCAGGGCGAGCGCAATGATATCGATTTCAAGACCATCTGGATCGAAAAAGATAAGCTGGCTAAGACTGTTCTGGCCATGGCCAACAGCGGCGGCGGACTGATCATCGTCGGGGTGCAGGAAGACAATCAGCAGCTGGCGTATGTGGGCTTGGATGAATTCAAAGACCCAGCAGATGTGGGTAATGAGCTGGCCCGCTATATTCCCGATACCCTTTCCTATACGGTCAAAAATTACGAATACAGCAGCAGTGAGTACGAAAAATTGGTGGGCAAGCGTTTCCAAGTGGTATTTGTCGATCACAATCCCCTGCACGCCCCTTACATCGCGACCAGTGCGGGCACTTATATCCAGAACAATACCATTTATATCCGGCGCAATACGACCAATGCGGTCATCAATAATGAAGAGCTGACCCTGCTCATCGCGGAGCGCATCGAAGCGCAGTATGAGGAGACCTCGCAGCTGGCTATCAAGGATCATATTTATCAGCTGAAGGCACTTTATGAAGCCGGTCCGGCGGATTTCCCCAAGGCGCTGCGCAGTGAGTCGGTCAACAAAGAGTACCAGCAGTTCATCTGTCAAATGATCGAGGAAAAACAGACATTGATCCGGCAGCTGCTGGGCGTGCGTTAAAAGAGACTGTCAAGCGGCAGTCTCTTTTTAGTTGACAAAGCTGCGTCAAGGTCAACTGACGCTCCTTTGCGTTCTCACCTCTGAGCGGGTAGAATAAAGGTATAAGGAGGCGAGCTTATGCAGGAGGAAATATGGAGGCAGCGCACAGCGCATTATCTGGAGCAGCTGCGGCAAGGCGAGGTCAGAGAGCTGTATCAGGCGCTGGACCCAAAGATGGCTGCACAGCTGTCATTTTATCAGCTGAGCGAGATGGCTCAGCAGTTGAGTTGGCTGACCGGTGACTATCAGGGACGGCTCAAGGAGCAGGTCCAAATGCTCTCTGCTGGAGAAATACTGGTCAGCTGTGATGAGCAGTACAGCAAGCTGGTGCTGGCCGCGCAGTTCGTGTACGATGACCAAGGGCGCATCAAGCAGTTTGGGCTGCGGCCTATCGAGGAGCAGAAGGCGCCCTATACGCCGCTTCGTACAGCGGCCTATCAGGAGGAGCGCGTCAAGGTGGGCATAGAGCCGCAGGTGGAGGGACTGCTTACTTTGCCTTCCCAAGTGGAAAAGCCGCCGATCATCATCCTGATTCAAGGCTCTGGTCAATCGGATATGAATGAATCGGTGGGCGCGCTGCCCAACAGACCCTTTGCGGAATTGGCCCATGGCCTGGCGGAGCGAGGCATCGCGACGCTCAGGTTCAACAAACGTTTTTATCAGTATCCGCCGCAAAGTGCTGAAGCAGTGGCGCAGATCACGGTGGAGCAGGAGATCTTGGCCGATGCTCGGGCAGCTGTCATACAGGCTGGCAGCGAGGAAAGAGTGGATGGGCAGCATATCTTTGCCCTGGGCCATAGTTTGGGCGGTTATCTGATGCCTAGACTGGCAGCGGAACAGCAGGATATGTGCGGCGTGATCGTTATGAATGGTCCGTGGCGACCGATCCCGGAGATCTTTGCCGAGCAAAAACGGGTACTGGTGGCCGCTGCTGCCCATCTGTCTGCGGCTGAGAAAGAGACGGCACTGGAGGAGATCGCAGAGGATCTGGCCAAGCTGGCTGATCCAGCAGAGCAGGGCGTAGTCTTTGGCCAGCCTAAGGGGTATTGGCGCAGTTTGGAGCAGGATCAGCAGCAGTGCCTAGCTCAGTCGCAGGCAGCGGTGCTGGTCTTGCAGGGAGAATATGATTTTCAGGTGGAGGGGCCGCGAGAATTGGCCTATTGGCAGGCGGCGCTTGCTGACCGACCCAATAGCCGCTGCCGCTTGTACCCTAAGCTCAGCCACTTGATGTCCAAAGCCCCGGACAAAAGCTTTGACATGGCGCTTTACGATCAACCCTGTCCTTTGGCCGAAACGGTGCTCCAGGATATTGCCGAATGGGTGTGGCAGATCGTTAAAGGATGAATAAAAAAGCGTACCGAACTTTTGCGCGGTACGCTTTTTGAGCATTATAAAATATTGTCCCAAGTGACTTTTTCCAGCAGGAGCGTATGCTCATAGCCGGCGAAGAGCGAGGCCAATTCAGCCAGGCTTTGAGCGTCGTCCTCTGCATAGACGTAGGCGCCCACACGGAGCATATTGGCCTCCAGATCCGTCTGGCGCTGATGATCCAGCACCAGCCGCCAGAAGAGCTCCTGATCCTGCCAATCCTGGCGCAGGCGTTCAAATTGGGCCTGGGCGTCGGGCCAATCATTGGCGATGATGGCGTCTTCCATCGTGTGCAGGGTGCCGCAGAGTTCAGTGATGTCCGTCTCGAGGGTATCGCTGGCGAAATAAGCGCCGACCAGACAGCCTGCGAAAAGGACGAGCGAAATGATAACGGAGCGCATTTAGGATCTGGCCTCCTTTTTCTGAGCGATGATCTGCCCTTGGGTATTCATGATAGCCAGCAGGGCATCCTCGGGCAGGTGGATATCATAAGCCTGCAGGCTGTGCATCACTTGTCCGGTGGTCAAGTTGAGTTCCCGCAGCGTATCCTCCTGGATCTGACCGTCCAGGATGAGCACAGCAGGATAGACGGTGGGCGGGGGCGTGATCTGCATATTGCTCAGCGTGACCGAAGAATACTCCGCCTTGGGGATGACGCTGAGTTCGCCGTTAGTCTCCAAGATCGCATAGGCCACTTCGTCCAGATTGTGGCTGTCTTTGATACGCAGCTGTTCTAAAAGGTCATTGAGGTTGTAGCGGCTTTTGGCCAATTCTTTTTCCAGGATGCGGCCGTCTTTGATGACGATGGTGGGCGCACCAGAAAGCAAGCGGCGGAAGCGGTTGCTCTTGAGGGAGAGATAACCAAAGCCTGTTTGCAGGACCAAGATCACGATGACCGGCACCACGCCGGTATAAAGCGGCGCGCCCACGTCCTCCATAGGGATGGTGGCCAGTTCGGAGATCATGAGGGCGGCGACGAATTCAAAGGGCTGCAGCTGACCGATCTGCTGCTTGCCCATCAAGCGCAGACAGATCATGACCAAAAGATACAAGATGATGGTGCGGATGATCAAAATATACATGGCAAACCTTCTTTCGCTGTAGCGCGTAATGGTCATAGTCTGGCACAGCTATGGAAAAATTAAACATAGAATCGACCAAAGGGCGTGCATAAATTTCCCGTCCGGCGTATACATATGGAGTATGAGCTTATGGAAAGCCAAAGGCCATGGGGAGTGTCTGCGGCTTTCTCAAGAACGTGAGGGCGAGGTGGGAGGATGGCTGAATATTGGAAGGATCATAAGAGCAGCAGTTTGCCGCCAAGCTATTATCAATATAACCGGCCCAATTATTACGCTGGCCGGCAGGAAGAATGGACGCGCAAGCCGCGGCGCAAATGGCTGTGGCAGAGCGTTCTGGCGATGGGCGTTTTTTTGGCGGTGATCAGTATCTGTATCAGCGAAGAGCCCGATCTGGCTTCGGCCCAGACGGTGCTCAGGCAGTGTTTTGTAGCGGACAGCGACGTGACGCCGGTCTTGGCCATGTTTGACGGGTTGGACTGGAGCGGTGCGGGAGATGGGCAAGCTGTCCGTGCCAATGCAGCGCTCAGGATCAACGAAGAGATGGCGCTGCCGGCGGCGGGCAAGGTCGTAGGTACCTTCGGCTGGCAGGGCGGTGCAGCGGGCAGCTTCAGCCCAGGCATCACCATTGAAACAGCGGCGGACGAGTCGGTCAAAGCAGCCTATGCCGGTACGGTGCTCATGGTGCAGGAGGGCACGGACGGCTATACCGTGATGCTGGCGCACAGCAATGGTCTGGTGACCACCTATGGTCATCTGCGGCAGGTCTTCGTCAAAGCCGATCAGCTGGTGGAGAAGGGACAGGTCATTGCTACCGCGGGACAGGTGATGAAAGAAAAGGGCGAACTGTATTTTGAGACGAAGCATCTGGGCGAACCGGTGGATCCGCTGACCTTTCTCCAGGACCGTGAGATATGAGGCATTCGATGATAGCAGCAGCGTGGGAAAATAGTTCTCCGCTGCTGCTTTTTTGCTGCCAGGGACGGCTATGACTGGACAAGCGGGGGTCTTTGCCAGTACAATAGGAGAGAGAGGGACAAACGATTTTTGAGGAGGTCATATGATGAAAAGAAAAGGACGAATGATCCTAGCGGTGATGGTCTTATCGCTGGGGCTGGCGCTGCCGGCTGGGGCTGAGACGCCTGCGGCCGAGCTGCCGGATTTTCCGATCATGCTCAATGAGGTGGAGATGCCGGATATGGCGTATACGAAGTATCCGCTTTTGGTGTATAAGGATATCACTTATTTTCCGATGACCTGGTACAACTGCCGGATGCTGGGGCTGGAAACGGAGTGGTCAGATGCCAAAGGACTGGCGATCTGGCAAAATGACGCTTTGACATCCTCCATCGGCTATTATCCGCAGGATAAGGCCAACGCCCAGACGGTAGCCGTCAGTGTGCCGGATTTTGGCGTCACGGTGAATGGCCAAGTCATCGATAACAGCAAAGAGCAGTATCCGCTGCTCAAATTCCGGGATGTGACGTATTTTCCGCTGACGTGGCGGTTTGCCCATGACGCTTTTGGCTGGGACTACACCTATACTGCTGAACAGGGGCTGCGCATCACGTCGCACAATCCGCAGACGATCTATTTCCCCGCGCTGGAGGGGCGTGATCTGCAGACGCCGATCCGTCTCTTGGATGAAGGCTGCTACTATTATTTGAAGCGTACTTGGCAGCCGCAAAAGGAGCAGGACGTTTATCAGATCTGTCGGGCGCCGGTGGATAACAGCTTCCGCATGCAGGTGCTCCATACGTTTGAGGCCAAACCTTATCAGGTGGATTATGTCCTGCTGGATGATCAGCCCTACGCTCTTTATCAAATGCAGAAGGGAGAGACTTTCCAAGCGCTCAAGCTGTCTGCAGACGGCAGCAGCCCAGCAGCCAAACTGGATCTGACGCGCTATACCAACGGTTCTTCGACAGGCGATCGGCAAAATGGCTATCAGTACGCCCTGAGAGAAGGAAAACTCTGCCGCAGTGAGGACGGCAAGCGCTGGCAGGTGTATGGCCAAAAGTCGGCGGCGTGGTTCGGCTTACTGAACGGTCAAGTCTATTACCTGCATAAGACGGACAAAGGCGTGGGTGAGCTGTATAAGGCCAGCAGCAGCGGTCAGGATCAGCTGCTTTTGGAGGAAAACGTACGCGCTGCCACTATTCAGGACGGTTATCTGCTCTGTATGCTGGAGCATGCGGAGGATTACGGCGCCAAGCTCTTGAATGCACAGGGGGAACTGGTGCTGGCGATCACCGGGCCTGTGGATATGATCTCCGTCAGCGAAGGCATCGTCATGGCTTCGACTTATGCGGAAGAAGGCATGGAATATTTGAAGGTGATCCGATTATAAAGAAAGCGGCGGTTTTGACAGGTATCGATGGTCAAAATCGCCGTTTTACTTTATTATTTGGCTAAGATAGGCTATAATAAGGGCAGTCTGAAATAAAAAGATTGAGGTGGCTACATGCGAGAATATATCGAGAATCACATTTTGAATAAGGTCGAGAAGCCGCTCCGCTATGTGGGAGATGAGATGAACGCCGTCAAGAAGGATTGGGCAGAGACCAAGCTGCATCTGGCCTTTGCTTTTCCCGACGTTTATGAGATCGGCATGTCTCATTTGGGGCTGAGCATCATCTATCATTTGACCAATGAGCAGCCGGACTATCTGATGGAGCGGGTCTTTGCGCCCTGGCCGGACATGGAGGCGCAGCTCAGGGAGCATGAGCTGCCGCTTTACGGGCTGGAATCCTTCACACCGCTGGCGGAGTATGATGGCATCGGCTTTACCCTGCAATACGAGATGAGCTATTCCAATATCCTCAATATGCTCGATCTGGGCAATATCCCGCTGAGATGGTGGGAGCGCAGCGACAGTGATCCGCTGATCTTCATGGGCGGACCGTGCGCGTACAATGTGGAGCCTTTGGCAGATTTTGTGGACGTGGTCATTTTGGGCGAGGGCGAGGAGGTCAATCTGGAGTTTTATGCCGTGATGGCGGCGCACAAGGAAGCCCACGGCGGCAAGCTGGACAAGGCCGAACTGCTGGAGGAGCTGTTAGAGGTGCCGGGGCTTTATATCCCGCGCTTTTACGACGTGACCTATCATGAGGACGGCACATTGGCCTCCTTCACGCCCAATCATCCTAAAGCGCCGGCGGTCATCCACAAGCGCTATCTGAAACACATGGATCACGCCTATTTTCCGGAGAGACCCATCGTGCCATATCTGGATGTGGTGCATGATCGGGCCATGCTGGAGGTCCAGCGAGGCTGCAGCCGCGGCTGCCGATTCTGTCAGGCGGGCATGCTTTACCGTCCGGTACGGGAAAAAACGCCGGAGGAATTGGCGCAGCAGGCCAAAAACATCCTGCATAATACCGGCCACAACGACGTATCGCTGACGTCTTTGAGCACCAGCGACTACACTTGCGTAGGGGCATTGCTGGAACAATTGGTGGACGAGCTGGAAGAAAAGAATATCACCGTATCGCTGCCCTCACTGCGGGTGGACAATTTCTCCATGGGCTTGGCAGAATCGGTGCAGAAGGTCAGACGGACCAGTTTGACCTTTGCCCCAGAGGCTGGCACCCAGCGGCTTCGGGATGTGATCAACAAGGGCGTCACCGAAGAGGATCTTTTGGAAGTGGCCAGACGGGCGTTCAGCAATGGCTGGAGCAAGCTCAAGCTGTATTTCATGATGGGACTGCCGACGGAGACCGAAGAGGACTTGGCCGGTATTGCTCAGCTGGCTTACAAGGTGCTCAAGGTGGGCGATGAAGTGCGCCGCGAAAACGGCAATCAAGGTCAGCCGCCGCAGGTGACGGTCAGCGTCTCGGGATTTGTGCCCAAGCCGTTCACGCCGTTTCAGTACGAGCCGCAGGTGACTATGGAGGTCATGCGGGAGAAGCAGCGCTATATCCGCGAGCTGATCAAGCACAAGCGTATCACCTACAATTATCATGACAGTCAGGTGAGTTATATCGAAGCGGTCTTTGCTAAGGGCGACCGCCGCTTGGGTCAGGTGCTTTACCGGGCTTGGGAAAAAGGCTGCAAATTTGACGGCTGGAGTGAATACTTCTATATGGACTGGTGGCTGGAAGCCTTTGCCGAATGCGGCATCGATCCCAAGTTCTACGCGTATCGGCGCATCAGCTATGATGAATTGCTGCCTTGGCAGCATCTGGACCCGGGCGTACGGCAGTCCTATCTGATCAGCGAGCACCAAAAGGCCATGGCTGAGCAGGTGACGCCGGACTGCCGCTTTGGCAAGTGCTCGGTCTGCGGCATTTGTCAGGATTTTGACGTGAAAGTGGATATGAAAGGGGAGAGGTTCGGTGCTCGTTAGGATCAAATATGGCAAACCCAATGCGGGACGGTTTCTTTCCCATTTGGACTTGATGCACGCCTGGGAGCGGGCTATCCGCCGCACAGGAGCGCCCTTGGCTTTCAGCCAGGGCTACAATCCTCATCCCAAACTGGCATTTGGGTCAGCACTTTCGGTGGGGACCACCAGCGATGGCGAATATATGGATGTGGAGCTTGAGCGTGACATCGATGCGGAGGCCTTTCGCCAGGAATTAGCGGCTGCGCTGCCGCCGGCGCTGACACTTTTGGATATGGCTGTCATTCCCGATAAGAGCAAGGCGCTGATGTCGATCATCGACCGGGCGCGCTATCAGGTGATGGTCACCTTGGCCCAGCCGCTTACTGCTGCTGAGCTGGAAGCGGTCATTGCCCAGTTTATGGCGCAGGAGACGGTCAAGGTGCTGCGATTTAAGAAAAACAGCCGTGATAAGCGGGAGGTCGACATCAGACCGGGCATTTTTGAAGTGACCGGACAAGTCCAAGAGGATGGACGGCGGTTGGTCTTGGAGATGCTGCTCAAGACGGGCAGCGAGGGCAATGTCCGCCCCGATGAAGTGGTGCTGGGCATGATGCCCTCAGGGCTGCCAGTGGTGGAGGATATCGAGCGTATCCACCGGCTGGGGCTGTATGTGGAGCAGGAGGGGCAGCTGGCCTCACCGCTCTATTGCGGCTGGAAAGAGTGAGGCGATAAGAGCATGAACAAGGAGATCGTCATTCAGAAAGGCCGGGGGGAGACCAGCGCCGCCGTTTTTGAAGAAGATCGACTGGTCGAATATTATTTGGAGCGGTCCGGCGGCGCACGCTTGACCGGCAATATTTACAAAGGTCGGGTGGAAAATGTGCTGCCCGGTATGCAGGCGGCTTTCATCGACATCGGCTTAGAGAAGAACGCTTATCTTTATGTAGACGATGTGCTGATGACAGTGGACGGCGTGCGGGATATCGCCCATCTGCTCAAAAGCGGCCAGGAGATATTGGTGCAGGTGGCCAAGGAACCAGTGGGCAGCAAGGGACCGCGGGTGACTGGCAAGCTGTCTCTGCCGGGCCGCTATGTGGTCCTTCTGCCCAACTGTACCGATGTGGGCATCTCCCGCAAGATCGGCGATGAAGCGGTGCGAAGCCGGATCAAGGCTTTTGCAGAGCAGATGCGCCAGCGCTACCACCATGGCATCATCGTACGCACCTGTGCGCTGGAAGCCACTGATGAGCAGCTGGAAAGCGACTATCTCCGTCTGCTCACGCTCTGGCAAAATATCTGCGCCCATGTGGCCGAGGCCAAAGCGCCATCACTGGTCCACAGGGACAATGCGTTACCAGAGCGCATCCTGCGCGATCTGTGGAGCGAGGATGTCAGCTACATGATCGTCAACGACGAGACGGCCTATGCTGGACTGCAGCGGGTCATGCGCGGGCAGGGCGGTCACTGCCGCCTGCGGCTCATGGATGATGAAAAGATCGAGATGCTCTACAATATCCGCGCTGAGGTGGACAAAGCGCTCAAACGGCGCGTTTGGCTGAAAAACGGCGGCTATCTGGTCATCGATCAGACTGAAGCATTGACCGTGATCGATGTCAATACGGGCAAATTTGTAGGGACGCACGATCTGCAGGATACCATTTTGCAGATGAATCTGGAGGCCGCTGCCGAGATCGCCCGCCAGATCCGGCTGCGCAATTTGGGCGGCATCATCATCGTCGATTTCATCGATATGCAGGACACTGGCAGCAAAGCGCGGCTTTTGGAAGCGCTGACCCGGGAGCTTGAGCCCAGCCGGACCAAAGCGCAGGTCTTGGGGCTGACGCAGCTGGGGCTGGTCGAGATCACCCGCAAGAAAAACGGCGTATCTCTGGCGGCCCTTTTGGAAAAGCCCTGTCCCTACTGCGACGGCAAGGGACGGATACTTTCCGAAGAGACGACCGCCAGCCGTATTCGGCGGGAATTGGCCGAAGTGGCCGGCCGAACAGAAGCCGCAGCCATTGCGGTGACCTGTCACCCCTTAGCAGCAGCAGCGCTTATCGGCGAAAACGGCCAGCGCTTGGAGGAACTGCGGCAGGAATTGGGTAAAGAGATCATCGTCCAGGGCCGCAGTGATCAGCTGCCGGAGTCCTATGCCATCCAGGCCGTGCACCAGCAAGTATCGCCGCAGAGCAGCTTTGCACCAGTGCTCCCGCGGGAGATCGTACGCCTGATCGTTTCCGCAGTGCACAAGGAGCAGACCAGCGACGGCATCGGCCGCATCGAAGGATTCGTCATCCAGATCCGCAACGCAGCGCCCTTTGTCGGGCAGGAACTTTTGGTGGAGATCGATCACGTCTATGCCACCCATGCTGTCGCGCACAAATTGTAGCTGGAGGAAAGGGGCTGATGGCAATACGCATTCTGGCCTTAGGCGATCCCCATCTGTCCTTTCGGGAGAATGGGGAGGAATACAAGCCCATGGATGTTTTCGGCAGCCGTTGGCATGACCACAGCTGCCGCATACGGGACAAATGGTGCCAGATCGTCCGCCCGGAAGATGTGGTGCTTATGCCAGGCGATATTTCCTGGGCGATGACTTTGGAGGAGGCGGCGCCGGATCTGGATTTTTTGGCCAAACTTCCCGGCCGCAAGATCATCACCAAGGGCAATCATGAATTGTGGTGGGACACCATCTCCAAGGTGCGCAAGGTGCTGCCGGCCGGGATCATGGCTGTGCAGAACGATCATATCCTGTTGGAAAACGGCGTCGCTATCTGCGGCACCCGAGGCTGGCAGTGCCCGGACGGCGCATTTGCCAGTGATCAGGACGAAAAGATCTTTGCCCGCGAAGTGGGGCGGCTGGAGCTTTCTCTGCGCAGTGTGCCCCAAGAGGTGCCGCACAAGATCGTCATGCTGCATTTTCCGCCGACTAATGTGCGGCAGGAGATGAGTCCCTTTGTGGAATTGATGCTGGACTATGGCGTAGAGATCTGCGTCTACGGTCATCTGCATGATCAGTTTCAGAGCGGCAGCGCTTTGCAGGGGCGCAGATGGGGGATGACTTTTCATCTCGTCAGCGCAGACTACTTGCAATTTGCACCCAAATGTATCTATAATGAAGATACCGACTCAGTCGGCGAGTTTTGAATAAACGGCGGCTTTTGCCGTCAAAATCGAAAAAGGAAGTGCTCATCATGGAAAAACAGATCATTCATACCGATAAAGCCCCTCAGGCTATCGGACCTTATTCTCAGGCAGTAGCTGCCAGCGGCAAGCTGCTCTTCATCTCCGGCCAGATCCCCATCGATCCTGCTACCGGCGCGATCGTTGAAGGCGGCATCGAAGCTCAGACCACCCAGGTCATGGAAAATGTCAAAGCGATCTTGGCGGCTGCGGGAGCGACCTATGCTAATGTGGTCAAGACCACTGTTTTCATCAAAAATATGGATGTTTTCGGCAAGATCAACGCTATTTACGGCCAATATATGGAGCAGGATGCGCCAGCCAGAGGCTGCGTAGAAGTTGCCCGTCTGCCCAAGGACGTCATGGTCGAGGTCGAGGCTATCGCCGTTCTGTAATGATCAAGCGGCACGCCCATAGGGCCTGCCGCTGGCTGAGAGGCGGTATTCAGAATAAAATGAACGGGAGTGGCGATGATGACAGAAGATCCTTTGCAGAGAATGACGCTGGAAGAATTATGGCAGCTGTTCCCCATCATTTTGGCAGAGCATCGGTCGGAATATGCCCTCTGGTATGAGGAAGAAGCGCAGGCACTGACTGCGCTCTTGGGCGAAGCGTGCATCCGGCGCATCAGCCATATCGGCAGCACAGCGGTACCTGGGCTTTTGGCCAAGCCTACCGTGGATATCCTGCTGGAAGTCGATTCAAAAGATGAGCAGCCGCTCCTGGTGGAAAAGCTCACTGGCGAGGGCTGGCGGCTGATGGATGAAGGAGAGCAGCCTTACTTTAAGCTGGTCTTCAACAAAGGCTATACGCCCCAAGGCTTTGCCGAAAAGGTCTTTCATCTGCACGTGCGGGAATACGGCGATTGGGATGAGCTGTATTTCCGCGACTATCTGCGTGCCCACCCCGCAGCAGCGCAAGAATATGCTGCGCTCAAAAAAACGCTACAGCCGCAGTATGAGCACGACCGCGACGGTTATACCGCCGCCAAGACGGCGTTCGTACAGGCTGGCAGCCGTTTGGCCCGTCAGGAATTTCTCGGGCGCTATCATCCCCAAAAATATGAGGCAGAAAGAGGGACATTGACTATGCGAGAACAGGCACTGGCTGTGCTCAAAGAATATAATGAAAGCGAGGCGCTGATCCGTCACGGTATGGCCGTCGAAGCGATCATGCGTTATTTTGCCGCCGAAGCAGGCGAGGATGTGGAGTATTGGGGTGCAGTTGGCCTCTTGCACGATGTGGACTACGAAAAATATCCTGAGGAGCACTGCAAAAAAGCGCCGGAGCTTTTGCGCGCCGCTGGCTACGACGACGATTTCATCCATGCCGTGGTCTGTCACGGTTATGGGCTGGTCACTGATGTAGCACCCGAAAAATATATGGAGAAAGTCCTCTATACCGTTGATGAAATGAGCGGCTTGATCAACGCTGCCGCCCTCATGCGGCCTTCCCGCTCGGTGATGGATATGGAAGTCAAAAGTGTGCGCAAAAAATTCAAAGACAACCATTTCGCTGCCGGGGTCAACCGCGACGTGATCAAAAACGGCTGCGATATGCTGGGTATCGAGCTGGACACCTTGATCGACAAATGTATCCAAGGCATGCGGGCCAACCACGAAGAACTGGGGCTTTAGACCATGCCGCAGCGAAATTTGCCGGATTCGGAGCAATATCAGCGGATGATCAGCGGCCAGGCCTACGAGCTGGACGATCAGCTGAGAGCACTGGAAAAAACGTGCAGCGAGACCTTAGCCAAGATCAACGTCCTGCCTTTTAGCGACGAGCAGCGGACGCTTTTGCTGCGCGGGCTGCTGGGAAGTTTGGGGCAGGATGTGGTGATCAAAGAAAACTTCCATTGTGATTACGGCTGCCATCTTTTTATCGGCGACCGTACCTATATCAATTACAATTTCGTGGCGCTGGATGTCTGTCCCATCACCATCGGACAAGACGTGTTCATCGGGCCGCAGGTCACCCTGACCTGCGCGACCCATCCCTTGGACTACAAGCCACGCACCAAGGGGATCAACCTCGGCGGGCCGATCACTATCAAAGATGGCGCCTGGCTGGGCGCAGGCGTCATCGTGCTGCCAGGCGTGACCATCGGCGCGCGGGCGGTGGTCGGCGCTGGCGCTGTGGTGACCAAGGATGTCCCAGACGACGCGCTGGTTACCGGCGTCCCCGCCCGGATCGTCCGCAACATCATACAAAGTTAAAAAGAGGCTGAGCCAACAAGCAGATAGCTGCTGCTGGCTCAGCCTCTTTTGGTGCTGCGGCCGTTTTCCAATGTGATGAAATTATTCTTGGCTGTGGACGAATTCCAGGTTGATCTCGTTCAGGAAATCTTGGATATCGGTCTTGTTATTGCGCATGGCGTCGGTGATATGGTCATCGATGGTCCACATTTGTTCGGCGAGAATGGCGATAGGTTCCATGTCTTCTTCGGTGAAGGGGTAGCCCGCTAAGGCTTGGGCATAATCCTGATCAAGCTGAGCCATCTGCACTAAGAGCTGCTTGCGGGCGCCCAGCAGCTTGTGAGTCTCGGGAATATTGCCGATCTGGCTGCCGACCTGGACGGTGAGCTGCACGCATTGCTGCAGCAGATCTTTTTTGGCGGCGAGGTATTCTTGGGCGTACATGTCTGGTGTTTTTTCCATAGTCGTTCGCTCCTTTATTTATGATGATACTTCTACTATATAACAATTCCGAACCGCTGGAAAGGTGTATCGGTAGCATCAAATAATTTGTTGATTGAGGCTCATAGAAAATAAAATGAGAAAAGATGGCAAGTTGTAGTATACATTACAGAAAAAGTCTTTATCAAAAGGTATGCTATAAGCAGAAGTTGAGTCAACCACTACTACACTTGAGGAGGACGAGAAAATGGAACTCACAGCAAAACATGGCGTGACCACCTGGAAACGGGATAAGGCATTCGCTGGCTACACACTGTTTACGCCTATGATGATCACCCGGCGGCAGATGGAGGGACAGACAGAGAGCAAAGTCTATTTGATCGATATGAATGGCCGCATCGTGCATTATTGGACGGTGCCAGGCGTCATCAAGCTGCATGCGGAGCTTTTGGATAATGGCAATATCCTCTGTGCGGTGGATGATCTGACCAAGCCTAAGACAGTGACACTGGCCTTCAGTATCCATTCTATCCTGGAGCTGGATTGGGACAGCAATATCGTCTGGCGTTATGACAATGAGATGATGGACTGCCACGACCGCTGCCGCCTGCGTAATGGCAATACCTTGATCCAGCGCTATGAGCGGATCGATCCGGCCATTCAAGCGCAGGTCAAGGGCGGCGAACCGGGCACTGAGAACAAAGGCATTACCAAAAATAACAGCGACGATGATTTTGGCTGGCGGCTGGACGATACCCGCGAAGGTGTGATGTACACGCTGGTCTTAGAAGAGATCGATCCGGCAGGCAAAGTGGTTTGGTCGATGAACCTTTCTGAAGCCCTCGATCCAGCGATCGACATCATTACGCCCTTGTGCGGCCGGGAATTGTGGCCGGGACTTAATTCCATCGAGGAGATGCCTGATGGCAATATCATTTCCACCTCGTACAATTTGTCGACGGTGTTCATCTGGGATAAAGCGACCAAGACGGTGAAATGGCGCTTTGGCAACAGCCACGCTAATCCCACTAAGCATCGGGTATCGTTCCCCCATGACCCTACCGTCTTGGATAACGGACACATCATGGTCTTTGATAATGGCCGTTTCCATTCGGCTGATCCTGATGGCTCGATCAATTTCTTCCCGCCGGACTTCAGCCGGGCGATCGAGATCGATCCTGCGACCAATGACATCGTTTGGGAGTATCGGGCAGAAGATCCTGTGGATTTTTATTCAACGTATATCAGCAGTACCAGACGACTGCCCAACGGCAATACGCTGATCTGCGAAGGGGCTACCGGCCGTATCTTTGAAGTGACCAAACGCGGCGAGACGGTTTGGGAATATTGGTCGCCGTTTTATACCCACAGCGGCAATCGTTACGGCGTGACCAATGCGATCTTCCGCGCCATGCGCTATGATGTGGATCATCCGGCATTTTTGGCACACAGCTTTGACGACGCCAAGACTGCGGAGCTCAATGCTCAGTACGGTCCCGATGCCCCATTCCATAAGGTCAATGCAAAGCGCCGCTAACGCATATTTTAAAGGAGGTTATTACGATGAGTGTCAGAACACGGTATCAGCACGGCGTGACCATTGACAAAAAAGACAAGGTCTGCCCAGGCTATGTATTATATACGCCTAAGCTTATTTCACGCAAACAGCTGCAGGGCAAAAACTACAGTACAGTTTATCTGATCGATGAAAAAGGCCGCATCGTCCATTACTGGACAGTGCCTGGCGCGATCAAGCTGCACGCAGAACTTTTGGAAAATGGCCACATTATTTGCGCCATAGATGATCCCAGTCGTCCAAAGCCTCAAGTCAAGCTGGCGTTCAATATCCATTCTGTTTTGGAACTGGATTGGGACAGCCATATCGTTTGGCGCTATGACAACGACATGATGGACTGTCATGACCGCTGCCGTCTGCGTAATGGCAATACCCTCGTGCAGACCTATAAGGCAGTGCCTATGGAGCTTCAGCTGCGCGTCAAAGGCGGCATCCCAGGTACGGAGAACAAGGGGCTGACCGCCTCCAGCAATGAGGATGATTTTGGCTGGCGGCTGGATGATGATATACCTGGACAGATGTATACCTTGGTCTTGCAGGAGATCGATCCGGCCGGTCAAGTGGTGTGGGAGATGGATCTGTCGCAGGCGCTCGATCCCGAGATCGATGAGATCATGCCCTTCTGCGGCCGAGAATTGTGGCCAGGGCTCAATTCCATCGAGGAGATGCCTGATGGCAATATCATTTCGACGAGCTACAATTTGTCCACTGTTTTCATCTGGGATAAAGCGGCCAAGACGGTGAAATGGCGTTTTGGCAACAAGAACAACAATCCTACCAAGCATCGTGTGTCCTTCCCTCATGACCCAACTGTGCTGGATAATGGTCATATCCTCTTTTTTGATAATGGCCGCTATTTCGCTGCTGATCCCGATGGCTCGCAGAATTTCTTCCCGCCGGAATTCAGCCGAGTGGTCGAAGTCGATCCTTTGACCAATGAGATCTGTTGGGAGTATCGGGCAGAAGATCCGGTGGATTTCTATTCGTCTTATATCAGCAGCGCCCGCAGACTATCCAATGGCAATACGCTGATCTGCGAAGGGGCCTTGGGCCGCTTCTTTGAGGTGACGCCGGAAAAAGAGATCGTGTGGGAGTATATCTCGCCGTTTTATACAGAGACCAACAGCCGCTATGGCAAAATGAACGCCGTCTTTCGGGCGATGAAGTATGAACCGGATTATCCGGGCCTGGCTGGCAAAACATTCGATCTGGCAAAAACAGACCGTTTCAACCGTTTGTTTGGCCCAGATGCTTTTGATGTATGACATAAAGGCTGTAGGTCAAGCAGATCGGCTTGATCTGCAGCTTTTTCCTTGGAGGAGCTGGTGCCAGGGAAGCGTGGATGAAGCCTGGGGTATGACTTTAGTGCAGGGCATTATGGACAATTTTTGCTGGCCAGGATATGAGAAGAGTTAGAGCTCTTGAATCGCAGTGTCTATTGGTGTATCCTAAAATCAGACGGCAGCGATAAGGGTACGGGTCTTTGTACATAAGGCAAAAGTTTATGCTGCAGCTCAAGATCGTGATGTTTTTTGTTCCTGGCAGTCGTGATGGTGCCGTGGCGGCACGTGATCGGTCTGCTTTAGCCGGCCATAGGCAGGAGGTGACCGCTCTATGGATTCCAATAAGGAGCAGCAGAAATTTATCGAAGGGACTTCTCTATTGCGCGATCAGCATAAGCTGGGGGAGTTATCGCCAGGATCTATCGCGCTGTTTAAAGACTACAGCACCAGATGGCGCTTCAAAAAAGGGCAGACCATTTTTGAAAGCGGCGACTATATCCACAATTTGCTCTATATCGCTCAAGGCAGCGTCGTTTATGAATTGATCAGCGCCGAGGGTGACAAAAAGATCGTCAGCTATGTCAACTGTTTTCTTTCCGCGGAAAACTATTTCAACAGGCAGCCCATCTTGTATCATGCCAAAGCTTTGGAGGATACAGAGATCTACGCTTTGAATGATCGCTATATCGAGGAGATATTGAGTCGAGCGGATATACGGGATTTTTTGATCAAATCGCTGAGCGCTATGTGCCGTATCTTGGGCTGGCAGGTCAATGATCTGGCCTTTTGCAGCACGCGGGTCAAGGTCTGCCGCCTGCTTTGCTGTTATGCACTGGCCATGCCGGAGGATAACCACTACAAGGTGACGCTGACGCACCAAAATCTCGCTTTTATGACGGGCGTTCATCGGGTGACCATCACCAACATTTTGACCCAGCTGCGTAATGAAGGGTTGATCGAGATCGGCCGCAGCGGTCACATCGTGATCAAAGACTGGGATGAGGTCATGGGTATTGGTTTTGGGGATATGGTGAATTTGGATGATCGGCCATGAGCAGAACGCTTTCGCAGAAGAGATGCGGAAGCGTTCTTTTTTGCACTCATAAGACATAAGAAAACATAAAGAGCGTGGAGAAGTGGTCCAGAGTGTGGTATGATAAAAATCAGATAAAGCAATGCGATGTTTACGAAAGGACGTGGTTTTGTGTTGGAGATCATCAAAGCCAGCGATGGCCGAGAAATTTATTTGAATAAATGGCTGCCTGAGGGAGAGGTGCGGGCAGTGGTGGTGCTTTTGCACGGGATGGCAGAGCACAGCGGGCGTTATGCGGAGTTCGCCCAGTA
>CABVBB010000001.1 GCA_902496505.1 uncultured Peptococcaceae bacterium | reverse complement strand
CGGCCGTTACCTGCGGCTTCACAGTCCAGGCGGCGCAGCAGCTGGGTGCAGGCAGGGAGGCTTTGGCCCGGCAGACGGTGAAGCAGGGGCTTTTGGCAGGACTGGGCGTCAGTCTGGCACTTGCCGTACTAGGCTTGGCCATCGGCAGGAGTCTGCCGGCCTGGCTGGGCGGAGCGGCTGCTATCCAGCGTGATGCGGCCAATTATTTTTTGATCTATGCGCTGTCACTGCCGTTTGTCCAAATGAATTCACTGGCGGGGGGATTTTTGCAGAGCAGCGGCAATATGCGCGTTCCCAGCGTGCTCAATATGCTCATGTGTCTGGAAGATGTGATCTTCAATCTGCTGCTCATTTTTCCCACGCGCTCGGTGCTGCTCATGGGGCAGACCATCACGCTGCCGGGAGCGGGTTGGGGTGCGGCAGGTGCGGCGTTGGGCACAGCCTTGGCAGAAGCCATAACAGCCTTAGTCATGCTGGCGTGGCTGCTCCTGCGGTCGCGGCCGCTCCGGCTGCGGTCGGGAGAGGGCTTCGTTTTTTCGGGAGAGGTGTTCAAGAAAGCCCTGCTGATCGCTGTACCGGTGGGCTTTGAGCAAATGATGATGAGCGGGGCGCAGGTGGCGGCTACGCGCATCGTCGCGCCGCTGGGGACGATCGCCATCGCGGCCAATGCCTTTGCGGTCACAGCGGAGAGTCTCTGCTATATGCCGGGCTATGGCATCGGGATGGCGGCCACAGCTATCATCGGTCAAAGCATCGGCGCAGGCCGCAGGGGATTGGCCAGGCGGTTGGGCTGGCTCGCTGTGGGCTTAGGCATGGTGGTGATGAGCGTGGCGGCGGTGCTCATGTATGCAGGGGCGCCGCTCATGATCGGCTTGTTGTCGCCGGATGCGGCTATCCGAACGTTAGGCGCTGCCGTCCTGCGGATCGAGGCATTTGCCGAGCCGCTCTATGGGGCGTCCATCGTAGCCTCTGGCGTGTTCCGCGGTGCGGGCGATACGCTGGTGCCCAGCGGGATGAATTTTTTGACGATGTGGTGTGTGCGCTTGCCGCTGGCGGCTTATCTGGCGCCGCGTCTGGGGCTGAGAGGCGTGTGGATCGCCATGTGCACAGAGCTCTGTGTGCGCGGCGCGGTCTTTCTGCTGCGGCTGGCCAGAGGACGCTGGCTGAAGGGAACGGCGCTGGAGAGGCTTTAAGAAAGGAGAGAACGGAGATGCTCAGTGAGCGATTATTGGCAATAATAGTGGATTCCTTCGGCAAAATTTTGCTGCCAGGGATCTTGGTGACCATTCCGCTGACGGTCATCTCATTTGCGTTGGCGCTGGTGATCGCGCTGGCGGTGGCTTTGATCCAAACGGCGCAGATCAAGGGACTCAGGACTCTGGCGCGGTTTTACGTCTGGGTGGTACGGGGCACGCCGCTTTTGGTACAGCTGTATGTGTTGTTTTTCGGATTGCCTAAGCTGGGGATCATCATCGAGCCTTTTCCAGCGGCGGTCATCGTCTTTGCGCTCAATACAGGTGCATATGATTCGGAGACGATGCGTGCGGCCATCGCCTCTATTCCCCAAGGGCAGCTGGAAGCGGGCTATTGTGTGGGCATGAGCTACGGCCAGACCATGCGGCGCATCATTTTGCCGCAGGCGCTGCGCACGGCCTTCCCGCCGCTGTCCAATTCGCTGATCAGTTTGGTCAAGGATACTTCGCTGGCGGCCAATATCACGGTAGTGGAGATGTTCATGGCCACGCAGCGCATCGTGGCGCGCACCTATGAACCGCTGGCGCTCTACATCGAGGTCGGTCTGATCTATCTGATTTTTTCCACGGTGCTGACGTATTGGCAGCGCGTGGGTGAAAAGAAACTGAGCGTCTATCGCTGAGAGGAGGAGAAAGGATGCTGACAGTCCAGGATCTGCATAAATCTTTTGGGACGCAGGCCGTGCTCAAGGGCATCGATCTGACGGTAGAGCAGGGCGACGTGGTCTCTGTCATCGGCCCCAGCGGCTCGGGCAAAACGACGCTGCTCCGCTGCCTCAATTTTTTGGAAACGGCGGAGGCAGGCACCATGACTTTTGACGGTGACAGTTATATTTTCGGTCAAGTGCATCGCAGAGATGTCGCCAAGCTGCGCCGCAAGACCGCCTTTGTTTTTCAAAATTATAATCTCTTTCAAAATAAGACAGCCCTGCAAAATGTGACCGAGGGGCTGATCGTGGCGCGCAGGCTGCCTAAAGCCGAGGCCATCGCCAAAGCCAAGCGGGCGCTGGACAAAGTAGGGCTGGCGGATCGCTGTGACCATTATCCCAGCCAGCTTTCCGGCGGCCAGCAGCAGCGAGTGGGCATTGCCCGAGCGCTGGCCACGGACCCGCAGATCATTTTCTTCGACGAGCCTACCTCAGCGCTGGATCCTGAATGGAGCGGCGAAGTGCTCTCGGTCATGCGTCAGCTGGCGCAAGAGGGCATGACCATGCTCATCGTCACCCATGAGCTGAGCTTCGCTCGGCAGGTCTCCAATCAGGTGATCTTTATGGAAAATGGCCTGATCGTAGAAAGCGGCAGCGCAGAAGCGTTTTTTGCCCAGCCGCAGAAGGAGCGCACCAAAGCCTTTCTCAAGGGCTTGGATAGGATGAAAACGGTTTAACAAGGAAAGGTGAGATCAAGATGAAAAAAATCGGTTTATGGATCTTGACTATGCTGCTGACGGTGAGCTTGGCTGGCTGCGGCAGTGAGCCTCAGGCTGAGACAACGGACGATCTGCTCAGCCAGATCCAGCAAAAAGGTGAGATCGTCATTGCGACAGAGGGCACCTGGTCGCCTTGGACATACCATGATGAAAACGATACACTGGTGGGTTTTGACGTGGAGGTGGCTCAGCACATCGCCGACAAGCTGGGCGTCAAAGCCACCTTCGTCGAAGCGGAATGGGACAGCATCTTTGCTGGGATCGACGCAGGCCGCTACGACATCGCCGCCAATGGCGTGGAGATCACGGACGAGCGGGCGGAGAAATACGATTTTACCCAGCCCTACGGCTACATCCGCACGGCGATCATCGTGCGCGAGGATGACGAGACCATCCATTCCTTTAATGATCTGGAGGGCAAAACCACGGCCAATACCTTGGCTAGCACTTACGCCGAGCTGGCCGAAAGCTACGGCGCCGCGGCCACTGGCGTTGACGATCTCAATCAGACCATTGAGCTGCTGTTGGCCGGACGCGTAGACGCGACCTTAAACGCCGAAGTGACCTACTACGATTATCTGAACGCGCATCCCGATGCCGCACTCAAGATCGCCGCTCTCACCGAAGGCGCTGCGGAAGTCGCCATTCCGCTGCGCAAAGGCGAAGAGACTGCCGCCTTACGCCAAGCCATCGATCAGGCGATCGCTGAACTGCGCGCAGAAGGCGTGCTCTCCGAGCTCTCGA
The DNA here is from genome assembly GCA_902496505.1 of uncultured Peptococcaceae bacterium. GTDB lineage: Bacteria > Bacillota > Peptococcia > Peptococcales > Peptococcaceae > CABVBB01. Next base: position 20,544 of record CABVBB010000001.1, on the reverse strand, counting down.
TCAAATACTTCGGCAATGATATTGCCAGTGAATAAAAAAAGCAGCTCAAGCTGCCAAGCCAAGTTTCCTCAGCTGGAAACGACGCTTGGCAGCTTTTTTTATTTATGCCCGATTGGCGGATGCTTATGTTTTTGAAAGCAAAAATTTTCCGCCGCCGATTTGTGGCAGGGATACATAATCGCCCCAATTTGGGCACAGTCTAAGAAAAAAAGAAAAGGTGGTGGCGTTATGAAGCGTTTAGAGTTTCACACAAAGCTTATTTTTGGCGAGAAGCCAATGGATTATCTGCGGCAGTGGCAGGGGCGCCGTGTGCTCATTATCTGCGATCCGTTTATGGTGTCATCTGGTATGGTGGAGGCGGTGACGGGGCCTTTGGCGGGCAATGAGGTGCGCGTTTTCAGCGAGATCGTGCCGGATCCGCCGGTGGAAGTGGTGGTCGCGGGGGTCAAGGTATTGCAGGAATTCGCGCCGGATGCTGTGATCGCTTTTGGCGGCGGTTCGGCACTGGATGCGGCTAAGGCCATCCGTCATTTTGCCGGAGAATTGGACGGGCAGCAGACGGAATTCGTAGCGATCCCTACGACCAGCGGCACGGGCTCAGAGGTGACCAGCTTTGCAGTCATCACCGACCAAGAAAAGGGCGTGAAGTATCCGCTGGTCTCAGACGCGCTGCTGCCGGATACGGCTATCTTGGACAGTGCGCTGGTGCGGACAGTGCCGCGGCCGATCGTGGCGGATACCGGCATGGATGTGCTCACGCACGCGCTGGAGGCGTATGTCTCGATAGAGGCCAATGATTTCACCGATGCGCTAGCGGAAAAAGCCATCAGCCTCGTTTTCACGTATCTTTTGCGCTCGTATCTGGATGCAGAGGATCGGGAGGCACGGGAAAAGATGCACCATGCCTCGACCTTGGCTGGGATGGCCTTCAATCAGACGTCGCTGGGGCTCAATCACGCCATGGCGCACGTGATCGGCGGTCAGCTGGGCGTAGCGCACGGGCGCACCAATGCCATGCTCCTGCCGCACGTCATCGCCTACAATGCGGATATGCAGGGCTTTGGCGCGGGCGAATACAGCCCGGCTGCGGAGAAATACGCCCATGCGGCGCAGCTGGCGGGACTGGGCGGCAGCACAGTGCGTATCAGCGTGCGTAATCTGATCAACGCCATCACCCGTTTGCAGAAGCAGATGGAGATGCCGACCCGTCTCGGCCAATGCCAATTAAAAAAAGAAGTGACGGCGTCAGTCAAGACGCATATCGCTGAGCTGGCGCTTTTGGATAATTGTCTGGCGACCAACCCGCGCCGGGCGGACGTTAATGATGTGCTGCACATTTTGCAGCAGATAGGGTAGGTGAGGGTCATGGAGGATAAACAGCGCATCATTCAGGAATATGTGCCGGGCAAGCAGGTGACGCTGGCCCATATCGTGGCCGGACCTACCAATGATCTCTACCGCAAGCTGGGCTTGGCGGAGGATAGTTTTGACGCGCTGGGCATCATGACCATCACGCCCAGTGAGGCGTCGATCATTGCCGCTGACGTGGCGACCAAGGCCAGCGATGTGCGGCTGGGCTTCATCGACCGGTTCAGCGGCGCCTTGGTCATCGTGGGAGATGTGAGCTCGGTGGAAGCGGCCATTCGCGAAGCACTGCGTGTGCTGACAGAGGTGCTGGACTTCTCGCGAACGGAGGTCACCCGAACATGAGCAAGGTGCTTTTTATTGGTAAGACCGGGAGCGGCAAGACGACCCTTTGTCAATGGCTGCACGATCAGGCGCCGGAGTATCGCAAGACGCAGGCAGTGACGTATTTTGAGGAGGCTATCGATACGCCGGGCGAATATTTGGAGCAGCGCAGTCTCTACAGCGCGCTGCTGGTGACGTCCTGTGATGCGGATATGATCGCCTTGGTGGCTGATCCGACGGCGGAGGAGAGCTTTCTGCCGCATGGCTTGGCTGCGGCGTTCACCAAACCGGTCATCGGCATCGTGACCAAGCGGCGCTTAGCCAGTGCGCGGGAATTGGAGCGGGCTAAGGAGCGGCTGACAGAGGCTGGCGCGCGGGAGATATTCGTCGTGGATACACTTGCTGGCGACGGCTTGAGCGCACTGCGCAAGGCGCTGGAGCAGCCGGGGGAGGTGCTGCGATGAGCGAGAGTCTGCTCAGTGCGGGCATCGATGTGGGCACCAGCACCACGCAGCTGGTCTTTTCACGGCTGTCTGTGGCCAATCAGGCGTCGGGCTTCAGCGTGCCGCGCATCGTGATCACGGATAAGGAGGTCGTCTACCGCAGCGCCATCCATTTTACGCCGCTGGTCAGTGAGACGCAGCTGGATGGGCCGAAGCTCCGAGAGATCATCGAGCAGGAATACCAGCATGCCGGCGTCACGCCCGCAGAGGTGGATACGGGAGCAGTGATCATCACCGGTGAGACCGCCCGCAAGGAAAACGCCGCAGAGGTACTCGAGGCGCTGAGCGGTCTGGCGGGGGACTTCGTGGTAGCGACAGCCGGACCTGATCTGGAAAGCGTCATTGCCGGGCGCGGCGCTGGTACGGATATTTACAGCAAAGTGCACGGCGTGACCGCGGTCAATGTGGATATCGGCGGCGGCACCAGTAATCTGGTGGTCTTCGCCCAGGGCGAGGTCATCGACACCGGCTGCATGGATATCGGCGGCCGCTTGGTCAAGATCGATCCGCAGACCAAGCGCATCACCTACATCATGGACAAAATAGAACGGCTCATCGCGGACAAGGGCTGGTCTATCGCTGTGGGCGATACAGCCACCGTAGAGCGATTGATGCCGCTGGCTGAGACGATGGCCGAGCTTTTGACACAGGCAGCGGGATTAGGCGAGCGCAGCCGCGCTTGTCAGGCGCTGGAGACGCACAAGGGGCTTAGCCGCACGTCAGGCATCACCCATATCTCCTTTTCCGGCGGCGTGGCGGATTATGTCTATCCCCATGCGCCGGAGGGCAATCCCTTTCGCTATGGCGATATGGGCATCCTTTTGGGCGAAGCCATCGCGCGCTCGGCGCTCTGTCGAGACTATACGGTGATCACCAGCGCGGAGACCATCCGCGCCACAGTGGTGGGCGCAGGCAGCCACACCACCGAGGTCAGCGGCAGCACCATCAGTTATACAGAAAAACATTTCCCGTTTAAAAATCTGCCCATCCTCAAATTATCCCCCGCTGAGGAAGCGGAGGATATGGTGCACGCGCTCCAGCATAAGCTGGATTGGTTTGAGATGACCGAGCCGGTGGCTGTGGGTCTCACCGGTCTGACCAATCCCTCTTTTGCAAAGGTCCAGCAGTATGCGGAAGGCTTGTATCAGGGCCTGCTCTCCCGTTTGGAGCGCGGTCAGCCCTTGATCGTCATCCTGCGGGAGGATATGGCCATGGTTTTGGGTCAGGCCCTGCGCTTGCACCATCCTGAGCTGGCCATCATCTGTCTGGACGGCGTTGCCGTGGAAAACGGCGATTATATCGATATTGGCCGCCCCATAGCGGGGGGAGAGGTGATACCGGTAGTTGTCAAAACCATCGTCTTCAACTGACGGCCAGTGATCGCTGGGTGAAGGCTGCATCAAATTCTCGCTGTCAGAATAATGGACATCGAGGGATGGTGATGATGAAAGTGTTCTGCAATTTTTCGTTGGTCGCTGCTGCGGCTGACGGGGATCTTATATCACATTTTGTTTGAAGGAGGAAGTCTCTTGATACTTAAAACGAAGCTTTTTGGACATGTCTATCAATTCAAGTCGGTGAAGGAGGTCTTGGCCAAGGCCAATGAGGTCAAGTCGGGCGATGAGCTGGCTGGCTTGGCGGCGGCTAATGCGGAGGAGCGGGTGGCAGCCAAGGTGGTCTTATCGGAGCTGACTTTGGCGGACCTGCGGGAAAATCCAGTGGTGCCGTATGAATCGGACGAGGTGACCCGCATCATCCAGGATGATCTTAATGAAAAAATTTATAGCGAGATCCGCGGCTGGACCGTGTCTGACCTGCGGGAATGGCTGCTCTTGGAGGAGACGGACAGCGCGGCCATCCGGCGCGTTTCTCGGGGCTTGACTTCGGAAATGATCGCTGCTGTGGCCAAGCTGATGAGCAATCTGGATCTGATCTACGGCGCGAAAAAGATCCGCGTCACCGCCCACTGCAATACCACCATCGGCGAGCCGGGCACGCTTTCCGTGCGCTTGCAGCCTAATCACCCCACCGATGATCCGGACGGCATCATGGCGTCTCTTTTGGAGGGGCTCACCTACGGCATCGGAGATGCGGTCATCGGCCTCAATCCTGTCGATGATTCGGTGGAAAGCGTCATGCGCATCCTAAATCGTTTTGACGAGATCAAGCGCCGCTGGCAGATCCCTACGCAGAACTGTGTATTAGCCCATGTCACCACCCAGATGGAAGCCATTCGCCGTGGTGCACCGGCCGACCTGATCTTTCAGTCCATCGCCGGATCGCAAAAGGGCAACGAAGCCTTTGGTTTTGACGCAGCCACCATCGAAGAGGCGCGCCAGCTGATGCTTTCGCAAGGTACCTCCGTCGGGCCTAATGTGCTCTACTTCGAGACTGGTCAAGGCTCTGAACTGTCCAGTGAAGCGCACAACGGCGCCGATCAGGTGACCATGGAGGCGCGCTGCTACGGCTTTGCCCGTCATTATCAGCCGTTCTTGGTCAACACGGTGGTCGGCTTCATCGGGCCGGAATATCTGTACAATTCCAAGCAGGTCATCCGCGCTGGTTTAGAAGACCACTTCATGGGCAAGCTCAGCGGTCTGCCTATGGGCTGCGACGCCTGCTACACCAACCATATGAAAGCCGATCAGAACGACATCGAAGAATTGGCCGTGCTCCTGACCGCTGCGGGCTGCACCTATTTCATGGGCATCCCGCACGGCGACGACGTCATGCTCAATTATCAGACCACCGGCTATCAAGAAACGGCTGCACTGCGTGAAATGTTTGGGCTGACCGCCATCAAACCCTTCCAGGAATGGCTGGAACGCATGGGCTTTGTCTCTGGCGGCCATTTGACCGAAAAGGCGGGTGACGCGTCATGGCTGTTATAAAGGAGGCAGGACAAATGGACGAAAAACAACTGAAAACCATGGTGGAGCGTTTGATCGCGGAAATGCTGGAGGGTCGTTCCGATACGACTGAGCCGCGCCAGCAGCGGGACTGCTGCGGGCAAAGCCCCTGCGGCCTGGAGGAAGGCTGTCTGGCTGATATCACGGAGATCGATCTTAAAAAACAACTTCTAGTGGAGCATCCTCATAATGCCGAAGCTCTGCTGGCCATGAAAGCCAAAACACCGGCCCGCTTGGGCATCGGCCGCGCCGGCGCCCGCTACAAGACCATCACCATGCTCCGCGTCCGCGCTGACCACGCCGCCGCCCAAGACTCTGTCTTCTCCGACGTCGATGAAGAATTCGTCCGCCGCAATGGTTTCGTCAGCGTCAAGACCCTCTGCGAAAGCAAAGACCAATATATCACCCGTCCTGACCTCGGCCGCAAATTCGGTCCAGAGGCGCAGAACGTGATCAAAAATACCTACGCCAAAGGCACCTCCGTCATCCTCATGGTCGGCGACGGCCTTTCCTCAGCCGCAATTGAAGCCAATGTCGAAGACTGCATCCCCGCTATCAAACAGGGCCTCAAACCGGACGGACTCGATATCGGCGACATCCTCTTCGTCAAATATTGCCGCGTCGGCGCCATGGATGCTGTCGGCGACCTCACCGACGCTGACGTCATCTGCATGCTCGTCGGCGAACGCCCAGGCCTCGTCACCGCCGAATCCATGTCCGCCTACATCACCTACAAACCCAAGACTGGTATTGCCGAAGCCAAACGCACCGTCATCTCCAACATCCACAAAGGCGGCACTAACGCCGTCGAAGCCGGCGCACACATTGCCAAGCTGATCAGCCGCATGCTAAAAGAAAAAGCCTCAGGCGTAGACCTGAAATAAGAGAAGGCAGGGTATCACCGCTTTTAAATAATAAAAAAGAAAAATTTGGCTCAGCCCCCGAAGCGTGTGCTCAACAGCCTAGCATAAATTCCGCGTTGTTCATCTATCAATACATCAAACCACGCTGAGCCAAATTTTTTTCACTTCCCGCACCGTTTAAGGGTCCGGGGGACCCGACCAGAAGAGCGTCGGGTCTCGGAAGTCCCGGCGAGTTTTGGCGCCCGACGCCTTTCTGGTCGGGTGTTTTGCTCGCTCAAAAGTATCTCGCCGTCAGGCGAAACCTGACGACTCCCTCAAGTCACTGCGGAAAAATAAAGGGGATCGTAAGCCCTCGCCAGTCGGCCGAACCTTGCCGACCCCTTAACCGCAGGTGAGGAAGCAAATCATTCATCGTGCGTCCAAAGGCGGCCTATAACCGCCATTAAATCTTATTTTGTGAGGTGTTTTGAAGTGAAAAACGACTACCTACGCCCAAATGTCCTGGGCGTCCGCCTGATCTCCAATGTCAGTCCGGAATTGGCGAAGCAGCTGTCTCTGAATGAGCGGCAGAAAAGCTTAGGATTGATCACGGCGGATATGGATGATGTGACGTATACAGCTTTGGACGAAGCCACCAAGGCTTCGGAAGTGGATGTGGTCTATGCGCGCTCCATGTATGCTGGTGCGGCCAATGCCTCGACCAAGCTGGCTGGTGAGGTCATCGGCATCATTGCCGGTCCTAGTCCAGCTGAGGTGCGCAGCGGTCTGGCGGCGGCGCTGTCTTTTATGGAGAATGGCGGCCATTTCACCAGTGCCAACGAAGATGATTCCATCGTGTATTATGCGCAGACGATTTCCCGCACGGGCACGTATTTGTCCAAGCAGGCCGGTATTGCGGAGGGCGAACCGCTGGCCTATCTGATCGCGCCGCCTTTGGAAGCGATCTATGGGCTGGATGCCGCGCTCAAGGCGGCTGACGTGCAGCTGGTGCAGTTTTACGCGCCGCCCAGTGAGACCAACTTTGCCGGCGGCTTGCTGACCGGCACCCAATCAGCGGTGCGGGCTGCCTGCGACGCTTTTGCTCAGGCTGTGCAGATGATCGCCGACAATCCCCGGGAGCTGTAGGCCATGATCGATGCTCTGGGAATGATCGAAGTCATCGGCTTGATCCCGGCAGTGGCTGCTGCGGACAGCGCTGTCAAAGCCGCTGATGTGCATATTTTGAAACTGTACAAGGTGGACGGCGGCATCGTCACCTTGGCCGTGACGGGCGATGTGGGCGCGGTACGGGCAGCAGTGGATGCGGGCACAGAGACGGCCCGCGCCTTGGGGCCTGTGCGCGCGACTCATGTGATCGCCCGCTTGCAGGCGCAGGTGGAAAAATTGCTGCTGCCGGAGGCGCTGCCAGCCAAAACGAATGTGCAGCTCAAGGTCGCAGCCTTTATGGAAGCGGTGCCCATGGTCCATCCGCCGCAAATCGTGGATGCGGAGGGCAGGCCGGCCGCAGAAACACCGTTGGCTTTAGCCGCCTCGGTGGAACCGCCGGAGGAAGCCAAGCCCGCCAACAAGCGCACCCGACGCAAGAAAACAGAAGCACCGCAAGAATAGACAGGAGGAAAACACATGCCATCATTAGCTGATAAAGACCTGCTGTCCGTGCAGGAGGCGCGGGATCTGATCGCCCGAGCCAACAGCGCGCAGGTCGCTTTAAATAATATGACGCAGGCGCAGATCGACGCCATCGTCAAGGCTGTCGCTGAAGCAGGCGTCCGCCATGCTCAGCGTCTGGCCAAAATGGCCAACGAAGAGACTGGCTTCGGCCGTTACGAGGATAAAGTGGTCAAAAACCGCTTTGCTTCGCAGATCCTCTATGACGCCATCAAAGATCAAAAAACCATCGGCATCCTGCGGGAGGATCATGAACACAAGATCATTGAGATGGGCGTGCCGGTAGGCGTGGTGGTGGGGCTCGTACCCTCGACCAATCCGACCTCGACCGTGCTCTTTAAAGCCCTGATCTCTTTAAAAGCAGGCAACGCCATTATTTTTTCTCCCCATCCCAATGCCAAGGACTGCATCCTGGAAACGGTGCGCATCGTGGCCAAAGCGGCAGAGGCCGCCGGAGCGCCGGCTGGTGCTGTATCTACGCTGACCATCCCCACCTTGGAAGCTACCCAGGAACTGATGAAAAATCGCGGCACCAAGATCATTTTAGCCACCGGCGGTGAAGCCATGGTGCGCGCTGCTTATTCATCCGGCAAGCCAGCCATCGGCGTGGGACCGGGCAATGGTCCAGCCTTTATCGATAAGTCCGCTGACGTGCCGATGGCGGTCAAGCGCATCTTAGCCTCCAAGACCTTCGACAACGGCGTGATCTGCGCTTCTGAGCAGTCGGTCATTGTGGAAAAAGCCATGGCTGCCAGAGTCAAGGATGAGCTCATCCGTCAGGGCGCGTATTTTCTGAGCGACGAGGAGAGCAAGCGGCTGGCCAAATTTATCCTGCGGCCCAACGGCACCATGAATCCCCAGATCGTCGGCAAATCAGTGAGCCATATCGCTCAGCTGGCCGACCTCCCGCATGTGCCGGAAAATGCCCGCGTGCTCATCGCCGAGGAATCCCAAGTGGGCGCCAAGATCCCTTATTCTCGGGAAAAATTGGCCCCGATCCTGGCTTTTTACGTGGAGGATGATGTGAACGCCGTCTTAGAAAAATGCGTGACTATCCTGCGCCATGAAGGCAGCGGTCATACCTTCTGCATCCACGCCAATGATGAGGCGCTGGTCAAGCGGTTTGCCGCGCGTATCCCAGCTTCGCGCATCATCGTCAACAGCCCCGGCGCCTTGGGCGGCATCGGCGCGACCACCGGCCTTTTCCCGTCGCTCACGTTGGGCTGCGGTGCAGTGGGCGGCAGCTCGTCGTCCAATAACATCGGGCCTTTGGATCTCATCGACATCAAGCGCATCGCCTACGGGGTGCGCGAAGCCGACGAACTGACCGGCGAAAAGGGCAGTTCCTCGCCGCATTGTGCCGCGATGCCCAGTGAAGCGCTGGTGGATGCCATCGTGCAAAAGATCCTCAAAGAAATCATATAGTCCGCCCAGCTGCGCATACTAAGAAGGCAGCGGAGCAAGCAGCAGAAAGGAAAGGTGAATCCATATCATGGCCAATACCAACGCATTAGGCATGATCGAAACAAAAGGACTGGTCGGCGCTATCGAAGCAGCCGACGCCATGGTCAAAGCGGCCAACGTCCAGCTGGTGGGCAAGGAACAAGTCGGCGGTGGTCTCGTCACCGTCATGGTCAGAGGCGACGTCGGCGCAGTCAAAGCAGCCACCGATGCCGGAGCAGCAGCAGCCGAGCGGGTGGGCGAGCTGATCAGCGTCCACGTCATCCCCCGTCCGCACACCGAGGTGGATGTGATCCTGCCGAAAGGCAAAACTGAATAAAAGCATCAGCGTGCCGAAAAAAACACTAGGCTTCAAAAATCGTCACACGTCGTTTCTGCAAAGCCGCATCAAGATCCTCACGATCCGCCCCGTGCACTTCTGATGGGGCGAGGCCGCTCCGGTTTTGGAGCGGCTTTGCGCCTAAAGCTTGTATCTTTTTTCAAACCGCTGAGACAAGCCCGCGCCGCCTGTTATGGCGCAGCGCGGGTTGTTTTTTAAGCGAAAGGAGGCCGAAAGATGGCCGTCATCACAGAGGAAGCAGCGCGCAGGCTGACCGCTGACGGGCGCAGAGAAGTGCGCTTGGCGGCGGAGGATATCGTGACGCCTGCGGCCAAGACCTATTTTCAAGAAAAACGGGTGACGCTCAGCACAGACCAGGCGCCGAGCGAGGCGATGGAAGATCGCTATACCACCGTATTCGGCGCCGTCTTGTCGGAAAAGCCGGAGCATATGACCCATTTGCGGGGCAACCTCTTGGTTTTCAAGGATCACCCGCGCATCATCCTGCGGGGCAAGATCGATTCGCTGGAGTCTGCTATCATCTTGGTGCAGGCCAAAGCGTTAGAGGCTGGCGATAGTGCGCTCAGCGCAGAATTGGAGGAAGTCATCACCTTTATCCGCCATCTCCTGCGCTGCGAGGTCTCCGGCGAGCCAGTGGGCGAATTCCAGCTTTTGGGCTTGGATGCGCCGGCGCTCAGAGACCAGTCGCATCATCCCAGCAAATATTTCGGTATCCGGCATTTTTTGCCGGGCGTGCAGTATGGGCCGATGGTCGCAGAGCTCAACCGACTGCGCACCATGACCCGCGAGACGGAGCTGGCCGCCTTTCAGGCCTTCAAGGGCCAGCACGGCGAAATGGACCGGGTGGATATCATCCGGGCTTTCAATCGGCTGTCGTCGCTGTTTTGGATCATGATGTTCAAGGAGCGGCAGAAGCAGCAAATTTAGGGTGAGGAGGGAGCAATATGGAACAGCTGGATGAATTAGCCACGGCGTTGGCCCAGGCCGTCAGACAGCGTTTATTCATAGAAGTGGAAGCCTCAGGCCGACATGTGCATTTGAGCCGAGAGGCGGTGGAAGTGCTGTTCGGGCCAGGGCATCAGCTGACGCCGGTCAAGGAATTGTCCCAGCCGGGGCAGTTTGCCTGCCAGGAGCGGGTGACGCTACATGGACCCAAGGGCAGTTTGACCCGCGTGGTGGTGCTGGGGCCGGAGCGCAGTGAAAGTCAGGTGGAGATCTCGCAGACCGATGCCCTGGCGCTGGGCATCAAAGCTCCCGTGCGCCAAAGCGGCGATATCCACGGCAGCGCGCCCATCGGCATCAGCACAGAGCACGGGCGCTTGGAGCTCAATCAAGGCGCTATCGTCGCCAGCCGACACGTGCATATGACGCCGGAGGATGCCCAGCGCTACGGTATCAAAGATGGTGATATGGTGAGTGTGCGCGTTTACGGCAAGCGGCCGCTGACCTTTGCCCACACGCTGGTGCGGGTCGGCTCCAAATTCCGCACACGGATGCACATCGATTATGATGAAGCCAATGCCTGCGGCTTTACGGAAGGGACGCTGGGACTCATCATCAAGGAGCAGGACTGATGGATAAGGATCATCTGGTGGAGAGCGTGACAGCAGAGGTGCTGCGCCGCCTGCACGCTGCTGAGCCCGATGAGGGCATCGCGGTGGGCGGCGCATGGCCTGGCTGGCAGACGTACTCACCAGGCGTCAGCGCCGCGGAGTATAAGAGGGCGCTCATCGTCCAGCTGTCGCCTTGGTCTATGCAAAGGCTGGCTCAGGGCAATGCGGCCAGCGCAGAGGAAGAATTTCTGCTGGAGATGCTGCTCTTGGGCCGGTCAGTAGCCATGGCACCGCAGGCGCTCAGCTATCACTGCTTTCGCGATACGGCGCCGGAGAGTCTGTACCGGCAGTATGCGGCTAGTGAAAAAGCCCTGCTGGCGATGGGCGTACGGCCTTTGACAGCGCGCAGGGAGCAGGAGGAAGTCAAGAGCCGTCTGCTCACGGAAGCAGATGTCGAGGCGCTGGTGAGACAGGGCGAGACGCTTCTGCGCGTCAGCCGAGGCACCATCATCACCCCGCTGGCGGCAGATGCGCTGAAAGCGGCGCAGATCATGGTGCTGCGGGAGGAAAGGGAGGCGAAGCCGTGGAGCTAGCCAAAATTATCGGCAAAGTTTGGGCGACCAAAAAGGCGGATGGGCTGGATGGCCAGCGCTTCGCTCTAGCGCAGTTCATCACCGCGGACGGTGCGCTGTCGCCGCGCACTCTGGTGGCCTGTGATACCATCGGCGCGGGTGTGGGCGATACGGTGCTGGTGGCTCACGGCCATGCCGCCCGCGCCGTGCTGGGCCGGGACGTACCTGTAGACTGCGCGGTCATTGCTATCGTGGACTGCGTAGAACGGCAGTAAATTTAGAGAATAAAGGAGGTGCTCGACAGTGAGCATCAATGAGATCATCGTCTACATTATGGCGATCTTTGCTGTATTGGGCGCAATAGACCGCATCATCGGCAATCGCTTCGGTCTGGGCGAAAAATTTGAAGAAGGCATCATGGCGCTGGGCTCTCTGGGGCTGGCTATGATCGGTATCATTTCCCTGGCCCCTGTGCTGGCCAAATGGCTGGACCCGATCGTTGTACCGCTCTTTGGCTTTTTGGGCGCAGACCCGGCTATGTTTGCCGGCTCGCTTTTGGCCAATGATATGGGCGGCGCACCTTTGGCTATGGAAATGGCCGTCGATCCGCAGGCCGGCCTTTTCAGCGGCCTCATCGTCGGGGCCATGATGGGGCCCACCATCGTTTTCAATATCCCTGTGGCCTTGGGCATTATCCGCGACGAGGATAAACCTTTCCTCGCCACTGGTATCTTGGCCGGCATCATCACCATCCCGCTGGGCGCTCTGGCCGGCGGCATTGCAGCAGGTTTTCCGGTAGGCATGGTGCTGCGCAATCTGATCCCTATCATCATCTTTGCAGCCATCATCGCCTTGGGACTGTTCAAATTCCGCGATGCCACCATCAAGGCTTTCAGCTGGTTCGGTAAATTCGTCATCATCGTCATCACCATCGGTCTGGCCGCTGCCATCGTGGAAGCGCTGACCGGCTGGGTCATCATTCCCGGCATGGCGCCTATTTCTGAAGGCTTCGCCACGGTAGGCAGCATCGCCATCGTTTTGGCTGGTGCCTTTCCCTTGGTGCACGTCATCACCAAAGTGTTCCAAAAGCCGCTGCTGCGCCTGGGCAAACTCTTGGGCATGAATGACGTCGCGGCTGCCGGCATGGTGGCGACGCTGGCGAACAGCATCCCCATGTTTGAACTGATGAAGGACATGGACGACCGCGGCAAAATCATCAATGTAGCCTTCGCCGTGTCCGCCGCCTTTGTCTTTGGCGACCATCTGGGCTTTACCGCTGGCTTCAATGCCGATATGATCGCCCCCATGATCGTGGGCAAACTGGTGGGCGGCGTGACCGCTGTCCTCGTTGCTTGGCTGATCACCAAAAATATGAGCCATAAGGAGGCCAATGTATGAAACTCGAATCCTTAGACCAGCATCAGCTGGAACGCTTGATCAAAGACGTCCTGGCCGAAAAATTGCAGCATATGAGCTGTGATGAGACCATTCCCGCCCGACGGGATCCTTCCGGCGTCATGGCCGTCGATCTGCCATCTATCCATTTGAACGGCGACGACCGCTTGGATACTGGCCATCCCACTGACCATGTCCTGACCAAGGACGTCTATACGCTGGAAGAAAGCCCCCGCTTGGGCTGCGGCCTGATGGAAATGCGGGATACCACCTTCAAGTGGCACCTGGATTATGATGAGATCGATTACATCATCGACGGTACGCTCACCATCATCGTCAACGGCTGCCGCACCACTGCCCACGCCGGTCAGTGCATCTACATCCCCAAAGGCACCAGCATCCTTTTTTCAGTAGAGGGGTTTGCAAGATTTTTGTATGTCACCTATCCCGCCAACTGGCAAAATGCGTGAAGAGAGGACGGCGTGGTCTGCACCTTTTGGAGGATAATTAAAAAATAGACCCATCAAAAAAGCCGCCTTTTTCTTGGGCGGCTTTATCTGTAGTTATATTGGCGGATGAGTTTGGCGAAGTATTGGGCTTCCGGTGTTAAGGGCACGCCGGTTTTGGTGACGAGGGTGATGGTGATGCGGTCATCGGTGAAGGGAACGGCGATAAAAAGGGGATCGTCTGCGTAAAGCTGCTCGTATTCCAAGCGGAGCATGACGTCAACGGCGAGATTTTGGGCGACGAGTTTTTTGTGAGTCTCCAGATTGTTGGAGGTGAATAGGGTGCCGTCGGAACCGACTGCTTCACCGAAGAGGCCGGTGTTGTAGGCGACGACGGGGATCTTGACCAGGTCAGCACTGGATAGCGCGGGCAGGTTTTTGAGGGGGGAGGTGGTGCTCATGCAGACCACCATATCGTCCACCAAAAGCTGCTCAAAGGTGAGCTGATCTGCATAATGGGCATAAGGATTGGCTGCGCTGCGCCAGTTTTTTTCCGGCAGGGTCACCAAGCCCAGCGGGACAGTGCCGGAGAGGACCTGCTTCAAGATCTCATCGCTTTGGCATTCGCTGATGCGCAGACGGGCGTTGGGACAATGGCTGCGGAAAAGCCGAATGACCGAGGGCAGCAGCTGGAAGATGCGGGGATGGGCCAATATCTCGACTTCACCGTCCAGTGCAGCCAGCGTCGTGGCGCGGTAAGTGTCTGCCTTGTCCTCTAGGGTATGGTAGAGGGCGACCATTTCCTGTGCCGTCTCCACAAAAGAACGGCCGATCTCTGTCAAAAAAACGCCCTGCTTCGTGCGGTTGAACAACACGACATTGAATTCCTTCTCCAGTTTTTTGATGGCATCACTGGCGCCCTGCTGGGTGATATAAAAATTCTGAGCGGTCTTGCTGAAAGATTTGGTCTTGGCGATATCCACCAGATACATCAGCTGCTCGATGCGCATAGCGTCACCTCCCTTTTAGTTCCTATTGTAGCAGTTTGCTGAGAGCAGAACAAGAAAAATTTGTTTGACCTATAAAACGGGGAAATTACTCTTGTTGTACTTTTCAGACACTTGTTGATATGCTATAGGAGAAGAAACAACACAGCAGCCAAGACAAAAAGGAGAGGATTCAACATGACAAACGTATTGAGCAGCAAGATCATGGTCTTAGGCGTGGACGGCATGGACCCGCGCTTGGCCAAAAAGTACGTCGATGAAGGCAAGATGCCCAATCTGAAAACCATCATCGAGCGCGGTGCGCAGAGAGAAGACTTAGTGCTTTTGGGCATCATGCCCACCATCACGCCTCCCGGCTGGACGTCGCTGGCCACCGGTGCTTATCCCGGCACGCACGGCATCACTTGCTTCTGGAACCAAGACCCTGAGCATCTGGACACCATCATGTATTCGCTGGACTCCACCTTGTGCCAAGCAGAGCAGCTGTGGAACGTCACCGCAGAGGCTGGCTACCGCACTATGGTCTGGCATTGGCCGGGCAGCGCTTGGCCGCCGACCAGTACGGATCCCCATCTGCACGTGGTCGACGGTACTCAGCCGGGTTTTGTCAATTTCGGCGTGGGCATGATCGATGAAGAGAAGCTCGTCGTTGCCGATCAGACCATCACCGATGTGATCTACATGAAAGGCGGCATCGTGGATACCGGTGCAGGCTGCATCATTCACGATCTGGAAGTCAAGCCTGCTGAAGAATCCGCAGTCATCCGTTCCGTCAAATCCGGCGGCAAGACCGTGACCAATGTCATGCTGGAATTAGAAGACGGTGAACTGGCCGGCGAATATGTCCCCCTCGATCTGGTCAACTCCCCCATCGACGAGCCTAAAGGCTGGACGGCTGAGGTCCCGGCCGGTGCGAAGGAATTCACCATCATCACCTCTATGGGGCTGACCAAACGGCCAGCGCTGATCCTGGCCAATGCAGACGGCGTTTACGATACCGTGAAACTCTATAAGTCCAAGAAGGAAACCGAGCCATTAGTCACGCTGCAAAAAGGCGTCATGTCCGACGTCTTCATGGACGTTGCCGTGAAAGAAGACGGCAGCAGCTACAATGTGGCGCGTCTGGCCCGCGTCCTGGATCTGGCCGAAGACGGCAGCTATCTGCGCATGTGGCTGGGCGGCGGCGTGGACAACGAAAACGATTGGGTCTGGCATCCGCACGATCTTTTGAAAGAAGTGGTGGACAATGTCGGTCATTTCACCGCCGCCTCCAATACCAGCGGCACCGATGCCCGTCTGTCCCGCGAAATGACCCTGGACAGCTGGGAAGTCTACTGTCAGTGGCAGGCCGATGTGTTCAACTATTTCATCAAAGAAGACAAATATGATGTGATCTTCTCCCATCTGCACAATGTCGATGCCATGGGGCACAAATTCTGGCAGTACGGCGTGTACCGCGACCATCTGCAAAACGATCCCGCCGACTATCTGCAGCTTTATGAAGATGTGTACAAGCAGACCGACCGTTATTTCGGCAAATTGATCCACGCTCTCGATGAAGGCTGGACCATCATCATCACTTCTGATCACGGCCTCATCTGCGCCGAAGAAGAACGGCAGCCGCTTTTGGGCGATCCCTTTGGCGTCAACGTCCGCATCATGCAGGAATTGGGCTTCACCGCTCTGAAAAAAGACGCTGACGGCAACGACCTCAAGGAGATCGATTGGGAGCATACCAAAGCGATCGCCGCCCGCACCTGTCATATTTATATCAACCTCAAAGGCCGCAATGCCACCGGTATTGTCGAGCCGGAAGACAAATACGACGTCGAGCGCCAGATCATCGACGCTCTCTACAATTACCGTGATCCCAAGACCGGCCGGCGCATCATCACCTTGGCCCTGCGCCAGCAGGATGCCGTGCTTTTAGGCTTAGAAGGGCCTGGTGTGGGCGATATCGTCTATTGGCTGGAAGAAGGCTTCCACCGCGTCCATGGCGATTCGCTGACCACTCAGAAAGGTCTAGTCGATACCTCCGTCGCGGCCATCTTCGTCGCCGCAGGCCCCGGCATCAAGCAAGGCGTCACCACCACCCGCCATCTCAAACAAGTGGATGTCGCTCCCACCATGGCCACCTTATTAGGCATCCGTATGCCCGCCCAATGCGAAGGCGCCCCCATGTATCAGATCATCGACTATGATGCCGCCCAGTAAGCCGGCATAATCTGGCTTACTTGGAGCAAACAGCCCGTTATTTTTCGCTCGTGTGAGGCGTGCGTAGATAACGGGCTGTTTGCGTTAAAGGGTGAGGGCATAGAGGCGAATCAAAATATTCTGTGTCGGAAGCAACTTGTTGCTGATGATAGTTTGTGTTATATTTAGCATAAATGGAAACGGCGCAGGAGATGGGTGAAAGGGGGAACGGCAATGACACTGGATCAGTTGAATTATGTTATCAAGGTCGCGCAGATGCAGTCCATGTCGCAGGCGGCTGAGCAGATCTTTATTACCCAGCAGACGCTGAGTCAGGCGATCGCCCATTTGGAGCGGGAATTGGGCATGCAGCTTTTTGAACGCAAAAGCTCTGGCGTGCAGCTGACGGCGTATGGGGAGAGGTTCGTGGAACAGGCACGGGTAGTTTTGGCAGAATTTACTGCACTGGCTGATTTCAGCCAATCTTTGTCGCAGAGCGAGGCAACGGCGCAGCAGATGACCATTTTTTCCACGCCGGTGGTCAATAAATGGCTGCTGCCAGGGCCCTTGAGTGAGCTGGCGCAGCGCTTTCCGCAATGCACGGTGGCGCTTATGGAATACAGCGATACAGAGCAGCTGCTGGCTCAAGCGGCAAAGCAGCCCTGCGTCGCAGTCGTATCGGTGATCGAGGAGTACTTCACGCAGACGCTGCAGGCGCGGTATGAGCAGGATCTGCACTGGGAGATGCTGCTTAGGGAGCCTTTGCGAGTCTGTGCTGCAGTCCACTCGCCTTGGGCTGAGCAGACAGAGATCACACTGGCGCAATTTTTTGAGCAGCCATTGGCAGCCAGCGAGGCGGGGGAATATGCCCCTCTGCAAAAGATCGCTGAAATAGACGAAGGTGTGCTGCCGACTTACTGTACGTATAATCGCAGTTTGCTGAGCCGGACGGTCAAAGAAGGGGCGGCGGTGGCGCTTTATCCCAGTGTGCTGCGTTATGTGGACGAAGCAAAGCTGCGGCAGCAGGAAAAGGACTACGTCCTGCTGCCTTTGGCGGAAGGCTTGCATGAGATCACTTTATTCATTTGGCCAAAGGACACCCTTTTGGCACCAGCAGCGCAGATGCTTTGGCGAAAGCTGGCGGCAATGCTGAAAGGAGATGGTCCAGGAGTATGACGATCAAGCAGCTTTACTATTTCACTGTGACAGCAAAGGCGGGCTCCTTTGGACGTGCGGCAGAGCTTTTGGACATCAATGCCCGCTCTCTGCGCATTGCGCTGAAAGAATTGGAGTCCACCTTAGGTTTTGCGCTCTTTCGGGAGGAGCATAAGGCGCTGCAAATGACGGACAATGGCAAGATGTTTGTCACCAAGGCTGAAAAAGCGCTGTTGGATTTTGGGGCACTCAAAGCCTTGGTGCCGGAAGATGATCATTTTAAGCATGCCGCCCAGCCTGCACAAAGTGTCTTCAGCAATCCCGCCTGTATGGAAGCGATGGTGGGGCCTTTGGTCAGTGAGCTCTATGACCGCTATCCGCAGATCCCGCTGGTGCTTCAGGAGAAGAGCCATGAGACGATCTTTGAAGCATTGGCGGCCAATCCTCAGGCGCTGGGCATCGTGACGATCGCCAGCGATTATTTTGAGCAGGCGTTTCGCCGGCAGTACAAGGGCAGCTTGGAATGGGAGGTCCTCTGTCTGGAAGAGATCATGGCGGTGGTATCGGATAAATCGCCTTTGGCGCACCGAAGCAGCATCCCCTTGGCAGAATATTTGACCTATCCCTTGGCGCTAAATGGCCACTTTGAGTTTGAGTGGATGAAAGATCTGGGCATAGCATTGCCGCAAGCGCTTTCGATCTGCTTATCCAGCAGCAATCTGGAACTGCTCTGGCAGTTTATTGCCGCTGATCGGGCGGTAGGCTTTGTGGTGACCTATCTCTCAGGACAGAGATCCTTGGACAAACATCTGGTGACAGTGCCCTTTAAGGAAAGACCGTCTCTGATGCTGATGACTATACAGGCCAAAGAACATCAGCCGACTTTGGCGGAAAACATCTTGATCCATGCTCTGCGCTCAAAAATATGGAGCTGATTGTATCGACAAAACGTCGGTACAATTTTTTTTGCCCTTTTTATCCATAAATGCAGCTAATATATCTGTTGGCGCGAATCGCTGGCATTTGCTACACTTAAAACATAAAGGATGCGCATTCCCAGAAACACCATACTTTGTTTTGATTTAGGGAGGGATTATTCATGGCAACAGAAGCTGCACCTGCCGGTCTAAGCAAGAAAACTGTCATCATATGGGCGATCACGATCATTTTGCCGCTTGCGATCATGCTGATACCGACGAATGAGATCTTCAATATAAAATTAAAGCTTTATGTAGCAATCACGTTGATGGGGATCTTGATCATGGCTTTTGAAAGTCTCAATCAACTGGCGCTTGCTATTTTACTGCCAGTAGCGTATATCGTTTTTCAGCTGGCACCGGCCAATGTGGTTTTCAGCAGCTGGCTCAGCTATATCCCCTGGATGATGGTCGGCGGCCTGCTGCTGGCGGAGGTGCTCAATGGCATCGGCCTTTTGGATCGGGTAGCGTATAAGTGCATCATCCTCACCGGCGGCACTTATCTGGGCATCTTAGCGGGGATCGCTTTAGCAGGCGTTGTGATGTTCATCTTCATTCCTGGGCAGACCATGATCATCATGGCGACACTGGGCTATGGCATCTGCGTGGCCCTGGATCTGGGACGCTCCAGAGCGTCTGCGGGCATCATGCTGACGGCTGCTGTAGCAACAGCTCTGCCCCAGCATTTTATCTACAGTCCCAACTATCTGATCTATTTTCCGTTAGGCGAATCTGCTACAGGACCATTATCTATTGGCTGGCTGGAGTTCTTTGTGAAAAACTGGCCGACACTGTTCTTTTTCTTATTGATGCTGGCGCTGGCCTATATCATGTTCAAGCCGCGCAAAGGAGAAGCCGCTATCAATGGTGCGGATTATTTCAAAGCAGAGTATGAAAAATTAGGTCCTATGAGCACGGCGGAAAAGAAGGGTGCTTTTCTCTGCGTCCTGCTTTTGCTCTTGGTGATGTTCGGCAAACGGCTGGGTTTTGAGCCAGCGTGGGCGTTTGCTTTTGTACCGATGCTGGCGTTTGTGCCGGGCATCAATATCGCCAAAATGGAAGATGTGCAGCGTGTACGTTTCAGCTTCGTTTTCTTCATGACAGCCTGCCTGGCTATCGGCGCTACAGCTGGCGCACTGGGTCTGGGGACGCTGCTCACGCAGTTGGCAGTACCGATCATCAGCGGCATGCCGGCATCGACTTTCTTGGTAGTCGCCTATCTGTTTATCTTCGTCTTCAACTTTTTGCTCACACCGATGGCGATCATGGCAGCTTTTACGCTGCCGCTGGTCCAGATGGCGATGTCTTTAGGCATCAATCCCAAGGCGTTCTATATGTTTATGATGCAGTCTGCTGACCAGATCCTTTTGCCGTATGAAAATATCCAGTATCTGATCTTTGCCTCCTTTGGCATGATCGGCGCTAAAGATTTTGCCAAATATATGGGATTCAAGACGGTGCTCAATGTGGCGTTTTTCTTCCTGATCTTGATCCCCTTCTGGAAACTTATCGGCTTTTTCTATATGTAAACGTTGACCTTAGAGCAAAGCTCTATTGCTTATTAGACACAAGGAGGTTATTGTAATGACAGCAAAAGCACAAAAAGTAATGGTGATCGGGTATGATGGTGCAGACCCCGTATTTGTCAACACCCTGATAGGTCAGGGCAAGTTGCCCAATTTCAAAAGAATGCAGGAAATGGGCGTGACCACCGAGAGTATCGGCATGATCGGCGCTCTGCCGACGATCACACCGCCCTGCTGGGCAACGCTGGCTAACGGCGCTTGGCCTGGCACGCACGGCATCACCTGCT